>NZ_JBHVWF010000003.1:0-68930 GCF_042882365.1 Streptomyces sp. NPDC058221
CCTCCGGTGCGGTGCAGTCCTAGACAGCTCCACCACACCGGAGGTCTTCGCCTTTGATCAAGACCCTGGCGTCAACAACGCTCGTGGTTAATACAGCTAGCCGCTCGGCTGGAGGTGGCCACGACGACTGTAAGCCTGGGAAGCAGATCGCTGTGCCACGGAGATGCGCTGTCCGTTGAAGCCTGGCCCGGCCGCGAGCCGCCAGGCCAGGCATTGGTCGAGAGAGCGCTACGGGGCAGTCCTCACCAGCTTGCGGTTAACGAATTCTCCGATGCCCAGTTCTGACAGCTCGCGTCCGAATCCGGAGTTCTTGACACCCCCGAAGGGCAAGTTCGGGGAGTCGGCGAAGCAGGAGTTGATGTACACCATGCCGGCTTCGATGCGGGTCGCCACCTGCTGGGCATGTTCGACATCGGCGTCGAAGACGTAGCTGCCCAGGCCGAACCGGGTGGCGTTGGCCAGCCGGATGGCTTCGTCCTCGCTTCCCACAACGTAGAAGGACAGCACCGGGCCGAAGGCTTCTTCGTGGAAGAGCGGGTTGTCCTCGGTGATGTCGGTGATGATTGTCGGTTCGAGGTAGAAGCCAGGCCTGTCGACGCGATTGCCGCCGTACACGATGCGGCCACCGGCGTCCTCCGCTTCCTGGATCTGCCGGAGCAGCCCTTCCAGGGCGCGTTCGCTCGCCAGGGGGCCTACGTCGGTGTCGTCGTCCTTGGGATCGCCCACCTTGATCTCGGCGAAGCGCTTCTTGAGTGCGGTCAACATCTGCTCACCATGTTCGTGGCCGACCACGATGACGCGCTTGATGTTGACGCAGCCTTGGCCCGAGTTGTAGGTGCGGCCCATGACGATCTGCTCGACCGCGTGATCCAGGAGTGCGCCTTCCAGGATCAGGGCCGGGTCGCTGCCGCCCAGTTCGAGGACAGCTTTCTTGAGGTTACGGCCGGCGCGTTCACCGACCGAGGTGCCCGCCCGTTCGCTGCCGGTGAGAGTGACGCCACGCACCCGGAAGTCGTCGACCAGCTTGCCGATCTGCTCGATGCTGCAGAAGAGGTTCGTGTAGGCCCCTCGCGGAGCCCCCGCCTGTTCGAAGAGGCGGGCGAAGGCCAGCGCGGACTGGGGGACGCTCTCGGCGTGCTTCATCAGCACCACATTGCCCGCGACCAGCTGGGACGCGGCGACGCGGGCCAGCTGGTAGTACGGAAAGTTCCACGGCTCGATCGCGAGGATGACGCCGACGGGTTCGGTGAGCAGCTTCGCGCCGGGCTCACCGGGCAGTTCCTGCTCGGCGAGGAACTTCTCTCCGTGCTCGGCGTAGTAGTCGAGGATGTCAGCCACCAGGTCGACCTCGAAGTAGCCGAAGCGGGTCACCTTCCCCATCTCGAGGGTCAGGTATTCCACATACTCGTCGCGCTTCTCTCGCAGGATTTCTGCTGCGCGGGCGACGATGCGGGCGCGTTCCGCGACCGGCCTGAACTTCCAGTCCTCGCGGTAGAGCCGGTGCGCCGTGTCCAGAGCCGCGAAGACCTCCTCGTCCGGCTGGAGCGGGTATTCCTTCACCAGTTCGCCGGTGGCCGGGTTGATCGTTTGAAAGCTCATGGTGTGTTCCTTGCCTGTGGGAGGTTGGACGGCGTCGCTCCCCTCGGGGGCGCGACGCCCAGGATGAGTTCTGCTACTCCGCGTCGCCATCGAACCGCGCCCGATGCTCGCCCGGCGCGACCCAGTCCTGGGCGCGGCGCAGCCAGACCTCGGCGGACGGCTCGATGCCGGTGTGGTCGTCGAAGGTGCCGGCCTTGACGATCATGAGATCGGGCCGCTCGTGCAGGACGGTGAAGATCGGCGTACCGCAGTCGCCACAGAACAGCCTGTCGCGCAGGTTGCCGTTCTCCACTCCGATCGTCCGGTAAGACCTCGGTGCTCCCTTGATCGCCAGGGAGTCACGCGCGATCAGGACGTTCACCGAGAACGCGGAGCCGGTGTGACGCTGACAGTGGCCGCAGTGGCATACGACGACGGCCTCGGGCTGTGCGTCGAACCGGTAGCTGATCGAGCCGCACAGGCAGTGTCCGGTTCGCACGTGGCTGGCGGATGCAGGATCGGTGGTGCTCATCTTCTTGATTCGCTTTCACTTGGATGGCCGGGTTGGCCCGGATCGTGGGAGCGGCGTGTGCCGCGACATCACCTGCTTGCCGGGAAGGCATGCCGCTTACCGCTGATGACCGTGACGGCCGCGGCGATGAGGAGGATCAGAGCCGCCCAGGTCAGCGAGGCGGTGCCAAGTCCGGCGATGAGCAGACCGCCCAGGAAGCTGCCCACGGCGATGGAGGCGGAGAAGACTGTGATGGTGATCGACTGGGCGACATCGGCGGCATCCGAGGTGGCGTTCATGGCTGCCCCGACGAACAAGCTGGGGGAGCTGCCGAACGCGAAGCCCCACGCGGCGACCGCGACGTAGACCAGGACCGGGGCCCCTGACACCGCGCCCAGGACGAGGACGCCGACCCCGAACACCACAGTGCTGCTCACCGTGAGCTTGCGCAGGTGACGGTCGATGTGCGCGCCGACCACGAGCACGCTCAGCACAGAGGTGACGCCGAAGGTGAACAGCACCCAGCCGGTCTGGCCGGCCATCCCCATGTAGGACAGCAGGTCCGTGACGTAGGTGTAGAGAAGGTTGTGCGCCACCATGTACGCGGCCAGCGCGAACAGGATGGGACGCAGCCCGGGGATGACCAGGACCTGCGACAGCTTCAACCGGCTCTCGACCGGCTGACCGGGAAGATTCGGGACAGCCACCAGCACCCAGGCCATGGACAGCGCCGTCATGGCCGCCGCGGCGTAGAAGGCCGACTCCCAGCCGCCCACGCTGCTCAGCAACGTCCCCAGCGGGATTCCAAGGGCCAGGCCGATCGGGGTGCCCGCCAGCGCGATGGCGATCGCGCGGCCCTGCCGTCCTTCCGGCGCGAGGCGCGCGGCGTAGCCGCCGAGCAGCGGCCAGATCAGTCCGGTGCCCAGGCCCGCGACGAAGCGGAGCACCATGGTCAGCGTGTAGTCGCTGGACAGCGCGGTGAGCGCGTTCGTCACGGCGACGACGGCCAGGGCGAGCTGCAGCACGTGCTTGCGCCGCCAGGTTGCCGTCACCCGAGCCAGGGGAATGGCGCCCAGGGCGGTGGCCAGCGCATAGAGGGTGACGGTCTGGCCGGTCAGCGAGATGCTCGTGCCCAGCGTGCGGCTCATCTCCGGCAGCAGACCGGCCGGGAGGCACTCGGTGAGGATGCTGATGAATCCGGCCAGGAAGAGGCCCAGCAGGGCCTTGATCGGAAGAGGGCTGTGGCGCGCAGGCGCCGAGACGGGTACCGGAGCTGGGGATGTGGCGAGGGTGTCGGTCATGGTGCTTTCCAAGCGGTGAGGGAAGCCCTGACGGGCGGGCCGTACCTGAAGGGGGCTGAAGCCGCCTATCAGGACAATTCGAGAGTCCCTCGAGCGCACGGGGTTAGCCAGACACCCATCTCGTCTACGTTTCGCGGAGCTATCACTCACAGGGACAGGCTGAGCTGCAAAAACCGCGTGATACTCGGAATATGGCAACCCACCACGCTGCTGGCACCGGCACATCGGGAGCGGCGAATTCAGGCCCGCGACCAGAAGAACCTCAGGAACAGCGATCTGAGGGCATCGACCCGCGCGCGGAACTGAGCGAATTCCTGCGTACTCGCCGGGGGCGCCTCAAGCCGGCCGATGTCGGCCTCACCGACCACAGCCGACGGCGCCGCGTGCCGGGACTGCGGCGCGAGGAACTGGCACACCTCGCCGGGGTCTCTGCCGCGTACTACACGCGGTTCGAGCAAGGCCACGCACGCAACGTCTCACGCGAAGTGATCGACGCCCTCTCCCGCGCGCTGCAGCTCTCCGACCCCGAGCACGCCCACCTGCTGCGTCTGGCTCAGGCTGAACGGACCCGGCAGCAGCCGAAGCCACCGCGCCAACAGGTCAGGCCCCAGTTGCAAGAGATGCTGACGGCCATGGAAGGCATGCCGGCCTACATGTGGGGCCGGCGCAGCGATGTGCTGGCATGGAACCAGACCGCATCCGCCCTCTTCGGGGACTGGGCAGCACGCACCCCGCAAGACCGCAACTGGGGCCGGATCCTGTTCCTGGACCCGGCATCGCGGAAGCTGTTCGCGGACTGGGAGACCACGGCGTACGACGTCGTGAGGCAACTGCGACTCGGAGCCGGCCAGCACCCGGACGACGCGCTTCTCGCGTCGCTGATCAGCGAACTCGCCATGAAGAGTGACGACTTCCGCAGACTGTGGGCAGCCCACGACGTCAAGGGCTACACCCACGGAGACGTACGTTTCTCCCACCGCCTGGTGGGAGAACTGACGCTGCGCTACCAGACCTTCGCACTCGCCGACGACCAGGAGCAGTACCTGACCACCTACCACGCCGAGCCCGGCTCACCCTCGCAGGAGGCGCTACACCTGCTGTCCTGCTGGGGAGCCGACGCCGCACACGAGCGGGCACACCCCTCTGCAGAGGAAGAAGCCCCAGACAGCTGACACGCGCAAGGACGCCCAGAGCCCGACCACTGTCTTGTGTGAGCAGGGCCTGATTCGTCGCTCGGCCAACGAGACCGCGCCATGCCGAGGAAGCGAGGTACTGCCGGACCGTCGGTGTGGGTGATCTCTTTCTGCGCTCCGGCGACGCTGGGTAGGACGCCCGCACCGTGGTGACCAGCAGCGCCTTGCCGGCGCGGTCGACGAATGCCTCCTCCACGGTGCCATCGGGCGCTTGCGGCGGTGGAGGCGCGGGCAGGCCGCGAAGCCGGCCACTCGACGGCAGCGAGATCGTGTACGGGGCTCACGCCCCCCTGAGCGGACCGCCATGTGGCGATGTGGCGACCCACCTCCGTGCCCCGCCCGCCTCGGTGCGTACGAGAACTGGCGGCTTTCCCAGGCTGGCCGGAGCCTCGATGACCCCCTCCCACCCGGTGCGCGCGGAGAAGAAGCCGACATCGGCCCATCCTCCGCGGAAGAGAGTGACCTCCAACTCCGCGCTTTCTGCGCCCACGATGCGCACCCCGACCGAGTCCGGATCCCGTACCCGGCCTCGGTCCGTCTCCAGCGGCTGAGGCCACGTGGCAGCTTCGTCCCGCCAGGTGACCGCCCCCACCTCAAGTCCCGCCCCGGCCCACACACCGCGCCGGCGCTCGATCTCGGTGGCGGCCGCGTCCAGATCTACGATGCGCTCCACGCAACCATTCTCCCCCGCACGCCCACCGCGAACGTCGGCCGGACAGCGCCTCCGGGTTCCGCAGACCGAGCCGGTGCCGGGATGCAGCGGCAGGTGAGAACGCTCAGGCGGCGGGGGCGTTCTCCGGGACGGGGGCGGTGCCGGCTTTCGGTGCCGGCCACTGGATGCGGGTGCTGCACAGGGCCACCACGTAGGCGGCCCCCGCCACGCAGGCGAATCCCCACAGCAGGCTGCCGGCGCCGGCCACGAACCCGATCAGCGGAGGACCGGCCAGCAGGCCCGTCGTCCCCATGGCGGCGACGAGTGTGAGCGCGTTTCCACCCTGCTGGGCCGCCGCCACGTAGACGCAGGGAGTGACCGCCGCGACGCCGAGGCCGACACAGGCGAAGCCGAGGAAGGCCGGCCAGGTCCCGCCCGCCACGAGCGCGAGGGCGAGCCCGCTGCCGGCCAGGGTGCTTCCCGCGAGGACCACCCGGCGGTCGCCCCAGCGCTCGCGCCAGTTGTCCGCGCGCAGGCGGGCGAGGACCATGACGCCCGAGACGACGACGATCCCCAGCGGTGCGACCTGTTCGGAAGCGTCGGCGACGTCCTTCAGGTAGAGAGCGGACCAGTCGTTCATCGCGCCTTCCACGATCGTCCCGAAGACCATGGCGCAGCACATCCACCACACGGCCGCGGTGGGCAGGGACCACCGGCGCGGTCGTGCCGGTTCTGCCGGCACGGCGGCCGCCGGTTCCTCGGTCTCGGCGAGGAGCCCGGTCGAGGCGCCCGCGGCGAGGAGGACCAGGAGTACGGCGGCGACGGCGAAGTGCGCCGTGAGCGAGGAGGTCACCAGATGCACCGCTGAGGCGAGTACTCCCGCGAGGAAGGAGCCACCGCTGAAGACGGCGTGCAGCTTGGCCATCGTGTGGCGCTCGTGCCGGGCCTCCAGCGCGGCCCCCTGCGCGTTCATCGCCGTGTTGAGGCAGCCGACGAAGACACCGTCGACGCACACCACCAGGAGCGCGACGGGGTAGTTGGGGGCGACGGCGAGAGCGAGGAGCACGACCGCCAGCGCCGTGGTCGAGGTCAGGGCGAGGAGACGCGAGCCCAGGCGCCGCATCAGCAGTGCGACGAGGGGGAAGGCCACGCAGGAGCCGACACCCGCCGCCATCAGCAGGAAGCCGACCTCGGCGGCGTTCAGCCCGAGTCCCGACTTGAGCGCGGGTATGCGGGAGGCCCAGGTGGCGTACTGGAAGCCGAGGGCGCAGAAGAGGGCGGCGGTGGCGAACTGCCCGCGCCGGAAGGAGGGGAGAGAGGAGGGCACGGGGGTCAACTCCGTGAGTGAGGAGGCGAGAGGACGGGGGTGTTGTGGAGACCGGGCAGCCGCCCTTGCGGCCTGAGAGAGCGGGACATGTACACGGCCGCTGCGTCGTAGTCGGTGACTGCCACGAGTGGTTCGGCCGAGTAGCCGCGCGCGGCCCAGAAGCGGTCGGCACCACCCACGGCGACGAGCGAGACCGACGTGTGGCCCCGGCCGCGCGCGGCGTCCTCCAGGTGGCCGACGAGCCGGCGCGCGAGGCCGCGTCCGCGCAGGAGCGGGCTCACGACGAGGTCGTGGATGTGCAGGTTCTCCGAGACGACGCGGCCCCCCTCCGCGCGCCCCCACGTCGGAGGCAGCCGCGGCGGGCTGGGCAGTGCGAGCAGGTATCCGCCGACCGTCGCCTCCTCGGTCCGCAGAACGAAGCACGTGCCGGGTGACGCCGCCGCCTTCGAGCGCAGGACCGCCTGGTCCTCCGAGAGGCCGAGCGGCGCGTACGCCTCGCGTTCGAGGGCGAGGATCCCGCCCCAGTCCGCCGCGGTGAGGCCGCGTATCACGGGGTGAGCCGTCATCTGCCGTCGCTCTCCGGGGCCGGCGGCGCACCGGTGAAGGCGACGGGCAGGGGGGAGAAACCGTTGAATCCGCGCGTGGTGTAGCTCAGCGCGTAGGCCCCGCACGAAAGGACTTCCACGGGGTCGCCCGAACGGAGGTCCTCGGGAACCTCGACATGGCCGCGATCGTGCGCGTAGGAGTCGTCGCTGTCACAGGTCGGCCCGGCGACGACCGCCGGCACCCGGGGCCCCGCCGGACGCGTGGGGAAGCGCAACCGGTACTGGATGGCGTCCATCTCGTACAGGCCGTTGAACTTCCCGCAGCTCAGGAAGAGCCAGCGCTGGCGTGTGCCGTCCGGCATGCGCCGTTGCGTGAGGCGGACGACGCGGGCGTGGATGGTGCCGTGATCGGCGACCATCCAGCGTCCGGGTTCGACGACGATCCGCAGGTGCGGGCCGTGGACGGAGCGGAGGTGCTCGATGCCTTCGCGGAGCGTGGCGAAGATCTTGTCCAGTGGCGGGTCGAGAGGCACGCCGTCGGCGTCCAGGTAGCCGCGTGCCGGCAGTCCGCCGCCGAGGTTCACGTGGTCCAGGACGACGCCACGCCCGGCCAGGGTCTCCAGCACCGCCGAGAGCCGTTCGAAGGCGTGCCGCCAGGCGTCCGCGTCCATCTGCTGCGACCCCACGTGCACCGAGAGCCCTGAAGGCACGAGACCGAGGGAGCGCGCCTCCTCCATGAGCTGTGCGCCCTCGTCCGGGGAGCAGCCGAACTTGTGCTTCAGTCCCCACAGCGCGCTCCCGCTCTCCACGGCCAGGCGGCAGAAGACGCGCGCGCCGGGAGCGTGGCGTGCGAGGGCCGCGAGATCCTCCCGGCTGTCCGTCACGAAGAGGCGGACGCCCAGGGCGTAGGCCTCCGCGATGTCCTTGTCGGACTTCACGGTGTTGCCGTAGTGCGTGGCCTCGACAGGGACACCGGCGCGCAGGGCCTGCCGCAGTTCCTGTGGACCTGCGGCGTCCACCCCCGCACCGACGGCCACGAGAGCCCGCAGGATCTCGTCGTCGGGTGCCGCTTTCAGGGCGAACCGGACGGTGACCCCAGGGATTTCACGGCACAGCTCCGCATACCGCGCGCGCACGCCGTCAAGGTCGTAGACGAGCCGGTCGTGGCCTCCCGGGTCCCCCGGGCGTGGTTGCTGCGTGCTCTTCATGCGTCCTCCCCTGCGGCACGAAGCCGCGTCGGCCCGGGGGGGGGCGCCCCCGCCCCCCCGGGGGGCGGCCGCCGCCCCCCCCGGGGCGCCCCCGCCCCGGTGCCGTCACAGCGCCACGACGTCCGCCACCGCGCAGGCCACGTTGTCGGGGGCGCCCGCCGCCCCGGCCAGTGCGAGCAGTTCGCCGACCGCCGTGCCGGGGCCGTCCGCCCCGGCGAGCACCCGGGCCAGGTCCGTACCCTCGACGACCGCCGAGAGCCCGTCCGAGCAGAGCAGATAGCGGTCACCGGGCCGGGCGTCCCGCACGTCCAGATCGGGTCCCGCTCCCGCCGGACCGCTGCCGCCCAGCGCCTTGAGCAGCATCGCCCGCTGCGGGTGCGAGAACGCCTCCTCCTCGGTGAGCGAGCCGTCGTCGATCATCGACTGGACCAGGCTGTGGTCGTGCGTGATCCGGAACAGTTCGCCGTCGCGCAGCAGATAGGCCCGCGAGTCCCCGATGTGTACGAGCCCCAGCTGCGAGCCCGTCCACACCATCGCGGTCAGTGTGGTCCCGGACTCGTCCGGTGCCCCGCTTCCGACGCTGCCCGCGACCGCGTCCCGGACCGCCCGCGCGGCCTGCTCCGCCGCGTCGTGCAGCACGTTCAGCAGTTCCGCGGCCGGCACCGCGCCCCGCGCCACCGGTTTCAGGGCGTCGATCGCCGCCGCGCTGGCCCCCGCCCCGCCTTCCCCGAACCCGTCGGCGACCGCGAGCAGCCGGGCCCCCGCGTACGCCGCGTCCTGGTTGGTCTCCCGCACCGCACCGATGTCGGTGCCTGCCGCGTACCGGATTCCGAGCGTTCCCACCTGTGCCATGACTTCCTCCGTCGACAGCTGGTCGATGAGGAAGGCCGCGAGGTCACGCCGGGCTGCCGTTTCGGCCTCCACCTGCGCCCAGTAGGCCCGGATCGCTGCGGCGGCCGCCCCGGAGTCCAGCGCGATCACCTCCGTGATCCGGGCGAGCGGCATCCCGATCCGGCGCAGCCAGGCCACCAGCCTGGCGGTCGGTGCCTGCGCAGGGTCGTAGTACCGGTAGCCGTTCGCCGGGTCGACCAGGGCGGGCGCCAGCAGGCCGAGCTCGTCGTAACGGCGCAGCGCCTTGGCGGACAGCCGGGACAGCCGGGCGAACGCCCCGATCGTCATCAGCGCCGCTTCGGGCCGCCGCCCCTGCCCCTGGTCCGTCACCTCGTGCCTCCTCATACCGGGCGGTGCTCGCCCGGCACGCCGATCGTTGGCCTTCCCCTGTGGAGAAGGTCAAGGATGGCTCATGGAGGGACGTGGCGGGGCGCTCAGTCCTCGTGGGTGTAGAAGGCGTAGAACGCGGCCAGCAGCATGCCCGCCCCCGTCAGCAGGCCCAGCACCGAGGCCGCGAGCACGCTCTTGTCGGAGAGGCTGTAGAGGAAGCCGATCGAGCCGCCGAACAGGGCGCCGTAGGACGCTGCCGCGAGCACGGTCGGCAGCCGCTTCTGTACCCGGCCCAGGCCGAAGCAGAGCGCCGCGAGAACGGCGCCGGAGATCAGTCCGAGGGCCAGCTGCCCGCCGGTGAGCACACCGCCGCCCCGGACGATGGACGTCGCGTACCAGCCGAGGATCACCCCGAGCGTGACGGGCAGGGCCCAGCTGAGGGTGGAGTGGTGCCGTGCACGGGCGCGCGTTCCGCGTGCCTGCACCGAAGCGTGTGCGGCCATGGCGGGAAGCTCCTTCCGTCGCCCCCTCTTTCCTCCAGAGCACACCTGGCCGGGCCGACCGGCAACTCGAATGGCTCATGGCCCGGGCGCCCCCGGCCCATCCGGGATTCCCTGGTGGGGTGCGGACCTACTTCTCGACGGCGCTCTCGGCGGCACTGCTGGTGCTGCTCGCCGTCCTGGTGCCGTTGAGCGCGCTCTCCGCCTGGGTGGATCTGGAGATCGACGACACGGACCGTTACGTCGCCGCGGTGGCCCCGCTCGCCTCCGACCCCGATGTGCAGAACACCGTGGCCGATCTGATCACCGACGAGGCGATGAAGCAGATCGACGTCGGTCCGCTCAAGGACACCGTCCGCGACTTCCTGCACCAGGCCGTCGAGTCCTTCACCACCACGGACGCCTTCCGGGCCGCCTGGAACGCCGCCAACCGCACCGCCCACGAGGCCGTCACCGCCGCGCTGGACGGCCGCAGCGGCGAGAGCGTCACCATCGACCTGGCGCCCGTGACGGAGCAGGTGCGGCAGAACCTGCTGGACAACGGGGTGCCGTTCGCCGACCGGGTCCCCGTCGAGCACACCGACATCCAGATCATCTCCGCCGACCGGGCGGACCAGCTGCGCCAGAGCTTCCGATGGCTGCGGGCCGCCAGTATCTGGCCGGCGGTCGGCACGCTGGTGTTCGCCCTGCTGGCCGTGGTGCTGGCCTGGGTGCGCGGCGGGCCAGGACGCCGGGGTTCCGCACTGGCCGCGCTGTCCGCCACGGCCGTCGCCGGCACCGGCTTCGCGCTCGGCGCGCTGCTGCTGCGCGGGGCGCTGGCCTTCGCCCGCAACCGGGTGCTCGCCGAGGTGCCGGGCAACGAGACGGACGGCGCGGCCGCGGTCTACGACGCGCTGACGGCCTCGCTTCGCACCACGGTGTGGATCGTCTTCGGTACGGGTCTCGCCCTGGCGGTATGCGCGGTGGCGGCACGGATCTGGGCCCAGCGGGTCCTGCCGGCGCCCGCCCCGGTGGCACCGGTGGCGCCGGTGGCACCCGACGCATGACGGTTCCACCCCGGCGTACGACGGCTCCGCCATGGCGGAGCGACGGATCGACCGCGCAGGTCCGGGACGGTGCCGCTGCGCCGCCGACTCGCGTTCTGCGGGGCCGCGCCCGGATCGACCATGTGCTGGTCGGCGGCGACTTCTCGGTGCGCCCCGCCCGCTTCCTGCGGCTGGCCGGCACCGACCACCGGGCGCTGCTCGTCGCCCTGGAACTGCACGACGGCCGCTGAGCGACCGGGCCCGCGGGCGCCGACGTGCGGGCGCGGGCAGGCCGGGGAAGAGTGGATTGCGTGCACTGCCGGGGGCGACTGGAAGGTGTTCCGTATGCGAGCCGTCGCCGTCGGCGCCTTCCGGGCCGGCCCCGCACTGGTCGAGGTCCCCAAGCCTGAACCGGCGGCCGGCGAGGTGCGGGTGCGGGTCGAGTACGCCGCCCTCAACCCGTACGACTGGCAGACCGCCGACGGCTCGCTGGACGGACAGGTCCCGCATGTCTTCCCGCTGGTCGTCGGCGTGGACTTCGCCGGCCGGGTGGACATGATCGGCAGCGGCGACAACCGTTTCCGGGTCGGCGACCGGGTCTTCGGCCGGGCCGGGCCGCCGGTCGGCGCCGGTACGTACTGCGACTTCGTCTGCGTGCCGCAGGACGCCGCCATCACACTCGTCCCGCGCGGCCTCGACGCCCGGATCGCGGCGGCGCTGCCGTCCGCCGGGATGGCGGCCGCGCAGATCCTTGAGGCGGCCGTGCTCCGCGGCCACGAGAGCCTGCTGATCATCGGTGCGGCCGGTGGCGTCGGCAGCTGCCTGACCCAGCTCGCCAGGGCCCGGGACGTACGGGTGGTCGCGGGGGTGCGCGGCGACGAGCGGTCCAGGATGGGGTCGTTGGGCGCCTCGGTCACCATCGACACCACCCTGGGCCCGACCGCCGACGCGATACGCGCGGTCTGTCCGGACGGCATCGACGCGCTGGCCGACCTGGTCTCCGACACCCCGGAGGCGTTCGCCGGCCAC
The DNA here is from genome assembly GCF_042882365.1 of Streptomyces sp. NPDC058221. Lineage (NCBI taxonomy): Bacteria > Bacillati > Actinomycetota > Actinomycetes > Kitasatosporales > Streptomycetaceae > Streptomyces > Streptomyces sp. NPDC058221. The sequence continues at coordinate 12,091 of NZ_JBHVWF010000003.1, forward strand.
GCCGCGCCGCTCCGGCCGGCCGGCGTCGCGCTCAGCACCCGCGGCGTCGCGGCCGGGGCGGCGCTCCCCGACGGCGTGCGCGGCATCGACTTCAGGCTCGACCCGAACCCCGTCCTGCTGGACGTGCTGGCGGCGGGCGCCGCGGAAGGCGTGCTGCGCGTGCCCATCGACATCGAACTCCCGCTGGAGAAGGCCCCGCAGGCCCTGGACCGCAACCGCACCGGAGGGGCCCGCGGCAAGACCCTCATCGTGCTGCGGAACCACGGACACCGCTGAACCCCACGGGCGCCCGCGTACCGAACGGCAGAGAACAGAGAAACGAAGAGGACGAAGGGGACACCATGGACGACCAGGAGCGGGACATCATCGGGTCCATCGACGGACTCGTCGCGGAGGAGCGCGGCCTGCGTGACCGCAGCGGCAAGGATCCCGGCCTCACCGCCGAGGAACAGGCACGGCTGCGTACGGTTGAGGTCAGGCTCGATCAGTGCTGGGACCTGCTGCGGCAGCGCCGCGCACTGAGCGAGTTCGGCCAGGACCCGGAGCAGGCGCGGGTCCGCCCGGCCGACGAGGTCGAGGACTACCGCAGCTGACAGCCGAACACCACAGGGGGACGCATTGGCCGGTACCGGGTCCGAGGCGGCTCCGCGACGGGGCACACCGCCCGTCTGGCTCCGCTACGGACTGCGCCCGCAGCCCACGCCCGTCCCGTGGGCGGCCGTCGCCCGCGCTTCCGTCGCCCTGGCCGCGCCGCTCGCCGCCGGATTCGCGGTCGACCGGCCGGTGTACGGGGCGCTCGTCTCCATGGGCGCGCTCTCCGGCGTGATCGGCGACACCGCCGACGCGTACCGGATGCGCATCCTCAACATCGCCGTGCCGCAGCTGTTCGGCGCCCTCGGCGTCATGATCGGCACGCTCGTGTTCGGGACGGGCTGGGCCGCCGTCGCCGTGCTCACGGCCGTCGGGCTGGTCTCCGGGATGATGTCGACGATCGGCGCCGTGGCCTCCGTCTCCGGTCTGCTGCTCCTGCTCAACTCGGTGGTGGGCGCCGGACTTCCGATGCCGAACCCCTGGTGGGTGGCGCCGCTGCTGCTGACGGTCGGCGGCCTCTTCGTCCTCGTCCTGACCCTGCTCGCCTGGCCGTTGCGGCGGAAGGCGCCGGAACGGGTGTCGGTCGCGGGGACGTACTGCGCGGTCGCCGATCTGCTCGCCGCCGCCGGCACCGACGCGTACGAGGAGAAGCGGCAGTCCGTCACCCACTCCCTGAACACGTCCTACGACCTGATCCTGGCCCGCCGCGCCCGCTACCACGGCCGCAGCGGGGCCATGGTGCGGTTGCTGTCCCAGCTCAACGTCGTCATCCCGCTGGTCGAGGCGGCGCCGGCCGTGCACGTACGGCGGATCACGCTGCCTCCCGAGATCCCGGCGGCGGTACGGAAGCTGGCCGACGACATCGAGGAGAGCCGCACCGGCGACGGCGAACCCGGCCTGCCCGCACCGGACTCGCCCGCCACCCGGGCGGTGGACAGCGCCCTGCGGCACGCGGCCGCCGTCGTCCACAAGGCCGAACCCGACCCGTACAACGTCGACGACCGGCTCGGCCGGCCCGCCGCACTCGGTGTACGCATCCGGCGCGCCACCCGCAACGTCCTGCTCTCCGGGCCCTCGTGGCGGTACGGGCTGCGCCTCGCGCTCTGCATCGGCCTGGCCCAGTCGCTGACCTCACTGGTCGACGTACCGCGCTCCTACTGGGTGGCCCTGACCGTCACCTTCGTGCTCAAGCCCGACTTCGGTTCGGTGTTCTCCCGTGCCGTGCTGCGTTCGGTGGGCACGGCCGCGGGCCTCGTCATCGCGGCGCCGGTCCTGGCGGAGGTGCCGATCGGCTGGTGGGACGTGCCGGTGATGACGCTGCTCGCCGCGCTGATCCCGGCGTTCACGGCGAAGGGTTACGCGTTCCAGACCGCGGCCGTCACCCCGGTGATCCTGCTCCTGTCCGACCTGCTGAACCACCAGGGCGTGGACCTGGTCCAGCCACGCTTCCTGGACAGCCTGATCGGCTGCGGCATCGTGCTGGTGGCCGGATACCTGCTGTGGCCGGAGAGCTGGCACACCCGGATCGGCCACCGTCTGGCGGACGCGGTGGCCGACATCGCGGACTATGTGGCCTACGCCTTCGAACCGGAGACACCGGGCGACCGGGCGGAGCGGGTGCGGGCCAGGCGCCGCATCTACCGCGATCTGTCGTCCGTACGCTCCGAGTTCCAGCGCGCCCTGACGGAACCGCCCCCGACCGGCCGCCGGGCTGCGGCCTGGTGGCCCCTGGTCGTCGCGGTGGAACGCATCGTGGACGCCACGACGGCGGCCCGGGTCCGCGTCAACCACGGGGCTCCGGAACCGGAACCGGCGGAGGTGGCCGAGGTGCAGCAGCAGCTCCGCGAACTGGCGGCGGGTATCAGGGCGAGCAAGGTCCTGGTGGAGGTACGCACCGAACTCCCGGGCGACGAGGAGGGCGTACTGGCCCCCCTGCGCCAGGAGGTAGCGGCAGCAAGAGCAATCGCCTCCCCACAGCCGTAACCACCCGCCCAATCAAGCCCGCCCGGCGATTGAGGGCATCTTTTCAAGCCCGTCCGGCGATTGAGGACACAGCGGCCACACCGGACGCCCCCGGTCACTCGACAGGCGGCTCCCCCCGCAACCGCTCCATCTCCCGCCGATCCCGCTTCGTCGGCCGCCCCGCCCCCCGATCCCGCACCGGCACCTGAATCGCGGTCTCGCGCGGCGGCGGAGGCGGGCTGTTGTCGACGAAGCACTCCGCCGCCACCGGAGGACCGACCCGCTTCTTCACGATCTTCGACACGACCACCACCCGGTCCCGCCCCGCATGCCGCAACCGCACCTCGTCGCCGACGCGCAACGCCTGCGCCGGCTTGGCGCGCTCACCGGCGACCCTCACATGACCCGCACGACAGGCCGCGGCCGCCTGCGCACGCGTCTTCGTCAGCCGGACCGACCAGATCCAGACGTCGACCCGAACGCTGCCCGCCGCCTGCGGCGCCTCACCGGAAACCATGCTTCCGACTCTAGTGCGCCGACCGCACAGGGACCCCCGGCTGCTCGTGTCAACCCGTCAACCCGGTAACCCGGCACTACAGGAGTACAGGTGAATGACGTACAACAGGCCACCACGGCACGGTGACAGGACTCGGTCCGGGATCGGTTTCGGCTCAGTTGTCCCACAGGTGGGCCGCGCCAACGAACGGCCGGATCCGGCCGCTAACCTTACGTATCCGCCCTGGCCAGGGATCAATTCCCGCAGTACGGACATTCATCGCACCCAACTCACGCGAAAGGCCTCGCCCATGGGCATTCGGAGCTTGCTGCGCAAGGTGTTCGGCCGTGACGCCACGGAGCAGGACGGCCCGACGACGGGTACGGTCCCGCCCCAGGCCGAGCGCACCCGGCCCACGGAGTCGGAGTCGGTGTCGGTGGACGAGCCGGTCGCCCGGCCCGATTCGGAGACCGAACCCGAGCCGGCCGCCAAGGCGTCGGTACCGGCCCCGGCCTCCTCCACCACGTCCCGGCCCGCAGCGTCCCCGTCCGCCAAGGACGACGGCGACCGGGCGACGGACCTGGTGGCGGCCGCCTTCGACAAGGCCGCCACTCCCGCACCCAAGGCCACTCCCACGGTTCCGTCGCAGGGCTCCGGGCCCAGGACGAAGGCCGCGGAGGCAACGGCGGAACCGGCCGAGGCCAAGGCGGTTGCCGAAGCCGAAGCCCCCGCCGCCGAGCCGGTCACCGCGGACACCACCGCCGAACCGGTCGCCGCCGACCCGGCCGTCACGGAGACCACCCCCGAGCCGATCACCATCGACATGGACCCGGAGCCCGAACCGGCACCGGAGCCCGAACCCGAACCGGCCGCTGCGGCAGCCCCCGCGCCCGCCCCGGAACCGGAACCCGCGCCCGCTGCGGCCGAGTCCGCACCCGAGCCGGCACCGGAACCTCTCACCGCGGCGACCACCGAAGCCGCTCCGGCAGCCCCCGCGGCCCTCGCCGACGGCAAGCCCGCGCTCCCCCTCGCCCGGGTCAAGACCCGCGCGCCGGAGCTCGTCGCCCCGTACAAGGCCGCCCAGGCGGCGCTGAAGGCGCACGGGCTGACCGGTCTGCGGGCCACGGTCTACCTGGTCCTGGACCGCTCCGGCTCCATGCGGCCGTTCTACAAGGACGGCAGCGCCCAGCACCTGGGCGACCGCACCGTCGCGCTCGCCGCGCACCTCGACGCGAGCGCGGCCGTCCAGGTCGTCTTCTTCTCGACGGACATCGACGGCACCGGCACGGTCGAGCTGGACGGCCACGCGGGCCGGATCGACGAGCTGAACGCGGGCCTCGGCCGGCTCGGCCGGACGAACTACCACCGCGCCGTCGAAGAGGTCGTCGCACTTCACGAGAAGTCCGGGGGCACCGGCCCGGCGCTGGTGATCTTCCAGACGGACGGCGCGCCGGACGCCAAGCAGGCGGCCCGGCAGGCGCTGACGGAGGCCGCACGGCTACCGCTGTTCTTCCAGTTCGTCGCGTTCGGCGAGCAGGACGCGAAGGGCTTCGACTTCCTGCGGAAGCTGGACGCCCCGAACGCCGGCTTCTTCCACGCCGGCCCCGCCCCGCGCGAGGTGCCGGACGCCGCGTTCTACCGCGAGGTGCTCGCCGCGCTGCCCGCCTGGGTCGCCGCCGGCGCCTGATCCACCGGCAGACGCACGGTCACGGCGAGGCCGCCCTCCGGGCCCGGCACCGCCGTGACCGTGCCACCGTGCGCCACCGCTATAGAACGTATGATCGAAAACCCGAGTCCCGAGCCGGGCCCATCCGGTCCCCCCGCACCGCGCACGGCACGGTCTCCACGGTCACCCCCGGATGCCGCCCCGCCTCCTCCGCCACCACCTGGGCCAGGTCCACGGCCTCCCGCTCGCCCTCGGCGAGCCCAGGTCGAGCCCGGAGACCCGGTCCTCCATGGACCCGGCGGCGGTGAGCATCAGGATCCTGGTCCGGGAGCCGGAGGCCACGAGTCCGCGGGCCACGTCGTCGCCGTGCACCCGGGGCAGATCGCGGTCCAGGACGACGACGTCGTAGTCGTGCAGCCCCAGATAGGCCTGGGCGGCATCACCGCTGTACACCGTGTCGACGGCGAACCCGGCCCGCCGCAGCCCGGTGGCGACCAGCTCCGCCAGGATCTCCTCGTCCTTTCGCAAAGCTCTCCGCATCCGCTCCCACGTTTATCGGTGTGAGTGGATCTCCCACGGACCGTTAGGATTTCGACCATGGCGGCCACTGGATCAGAGAAGCAGGGGGGCGAGGACGTGAAGAGTTTCTACGTCTCCACCCCCATTTACTACGTCAACGACGCTCCTCACCTGGGCCACGCCTATACGACCGTCGCAGGCGACGTGCTCACCCGCTGGCACCGCCAGCGCGGCGAGAAGGTGTGGTACCTCACCGGCACGGACGAGCACGGTCAGAAGATCATGCGCACGGCCGAGGCGAACAACGTCACGCCCCAGGCGTGGTGCGACAAGCTCGTCGAGGAGGCCTGGAAGCCCCTCTGGGAGCACCTCGACATCGCGAACGACGACTTCATCCGTACGACGGAGAAGCGGCACACCGACCGTGTGCAGGAGTTCGTGCAGGACCTCTACGACAAGGGCGAGATCTACAAGGGCGGGTACGAGGGCCCCTACTGCGTGGGCTGCGAGGAGTACAAGCTCCCCGGCGACCTCATCGAGGCCGAGGACGGCACGAAGCTGTGCCCGATCCACAAGAAGCCGGTGGAGCTCCTCAAGGAGGAGAACTACTTCTTCAAGCTCAGCGAGTACGGCCCGAAGCTGCTCGAGTTCTACGCGGCCAACCCCGGGTTCATCCAGCCCGAGTCGGCGCGCAACGAGGTCGTGAACTTCGTGAAGCAGGGTCTCCAGGACCTGTCGATCTCACGCTCGACCTTCGACTGGGGCGTCCCGGTGCCGTGGGACGACAAGCACGTCATCTACGTGTGGGTCGACGCACTGCTCAACTACGCGACGGCGGTCGGCTACGGCGCCAACCAGGAGAAGTTCGACTCCACGTTCCCGGCCGATGTGCACCTGGTCGGCAAGGACATCCTGCGCTTCCACGCGGTGATCTGGCCCGCGATGCTGATGGCCCAGGGTCTGCCGCTGCCGGGCAAGGTCGTCGCCAACGGCTGGCTGATGGTCGGCGGCGAGAAGATGTCGAAGTCGAACCTGACCGGCATCAAGCCGCAGGACCTGACCTCGCACTTCGGCGTGGACGCCTACCGCTGGTACTTCCTGCGGGCCATCGCCTTCGGCAGCGACGGCTCGTTCTCCTGGGAGGACTTCACCGCCCGCTACACCTCCGAGCTCGCCAACGACTACGGCAACCTGGCCTCGCGCCTCGCGGCCATGGTCGGCAAGTACTACGGCGGCGTGCTCCCCGAGGCCACGGCCGCGGGCGAGGCCGAGCAGGCCGTACGGGACGGGCTGACGAAGGCCGTCGCCGCGGCCGACCTGAAGATCGGCGAGGAGCTGGACTTCCAGGCCGGCATCCTGGCGATCTTCGACTTCGTGAAGCAGGTCAACGGCTACATCACGGAGCAGGAGCCGTGGAAGGTCGCCAAGGACGAGTCGCCGGAGGGCCGGGCCCGTCTCGCGACGATCCTGTACACGGCCGCCGAGGCGCTGCGCGGTGTCGCGGTCCTGCTGAACCCCGTCATGCCGGACACCTCGCAGAAGCTGTGGGAGTGCCTGGGCGCCGAGGAGTCCCTGGGCGCGCTGTCCGACCAGCTCGTGCGGGAGGCCGCCGACTGGGGCCGGCTGTCGCCGGGCGCGACGGTGACGAAGGGCGCGGTGCTGTTCCCGCGCCTGGATGAGAAGCCGTAGGCCCCTTCGGGGCCGGGTCTTCGGGTGGGGCGTCGGGCCCCGTGTCGTTTGCCCCCTTCCGGGGTGCGGGGTTCCGTCCTCAATCGCCGGACGGGCTTGGTTGTGCGGGTGCCCCGCGAGGGCGCCTGCCCGGTGGGTGGGGGTTCGGGGTCCCTCCGGGGCGTCTCCTCAAACGACGAACGTTCCGCGGGTACGCGGAGGACCCGGGTATCTGTTCGTCGTCCTGCGGGGACTCCCCTGCACGCCCCCGAACCCGCCCGTCGCGCGTCTGCGACAGTCGCGAAGCCGGTGTGCAGACGCGAGTGGCGCTGGGGTGGGGACGTGCAGGGGAGTCCCCGCAGGAAATGGCGTACGACCCGGCCCCCCTCTCGGACCCGGGTGAACACGCCATTTTTGAGGAGACGCCCCGGAGGGGCACCGCCCCCCACCCACCGGGCAAGGCGCACCCCGCGGGGAACCCAATCAAGCCCGTCCGGCGCTTGAGGACAAAAGGCCGGCACCCCGGAAGCCCGCCCCCGTATGGGTGAATGGCCCCGTTCCGATCGGGCGGCAACCAGTTCGTAACCCCGGACACCTGTTGCGCTACGCGCGTTGACTCTAGGCTGCGGCACGCAGTCTCCAGACTCGTCACCACTCCCACAACTCCCGCTGAACTCACAAGGGGACCGATGTCAGCGACACCGCAGAAGAACCGTGCGTCCCGGCGGGTGCTCGCCGCCGCGGCCGGTCTTGCCACCGTCGGAGCACTCGTCGCGGCCATGCCGGCCGGCGCGCAGGAGCGCGGGCACGGGCACGGCAAGGGCCACGGCCATCACGCGCCGGCCCGGACCGTCGACGTGCAACTGCTGTCCTTCAACGATCTGCACGGCAACCTGGAGCCGCCGGCCGGCTCGGCCGGCACGGTCGACGAGACGCAGGCCGACGGCACGACGAAGGCCGTTCCGGCCGGGGGCGTCGAGTACCTCGCCTCCTCACTGCGCACCGCGCGCAAGGGCCACCCGTACTCGATCACCGCGGCCGGTGGCGACATGGTGGGGGCGAGCCCGCTGCTGTCGGGGCTCTTCCACGACGAGCCGACCATCGAGGCACTCAACAAGATCGACCTCGATGTGACGAGCGTCGGCAACCACGAGTTCGACGAGGGCGCCACCGAGCTGGCCCGCCTCCAGAACGGCGGCTGCCACCCGGTCGAGGGGTGCTACGAGGAGGGCAAGACGTTCAAGGGCGCCGACTTCCCGTACCTGGCCGCCAATGTGACGGACGAGAAGACCGGGAAGCCGATCCTCAAGCCGTACACGGTGTGGAAGAAGAACGGCGTCAAGGTCGGCTTCATCGGGGTGACCCTGGAGGGCACGCCGGACATCGTGACGGCCAACGGCGTCAAGGGCCTGAAGTTCCACGACGAGATCGAGACGGTCAACAAGTACGCCAAGGAGCTGGACCGGCAGGGCGTGAAGTCCATCGTCGCCCTGATCCACGAGGGCGGCGCCCCCGCCTCGTCGTCGTACAACTACGACTGCGACAGCCCGGGTGCCGGTGACGGCGTCTCCGGACCGATCACCGACATCGCCAAGGGCATCTCGCCGAAGGTCGACGCGCTGGTGACGGGCCACACCCACCAGGCGTACGTGTGCACGATCCCGGACCCGGCGGGCAATCCGCGCCTGGTCACCTCGGCCTCGTCGTTCGGCAAGCTGTACACGGACACGACGCTCACCTACGACCGTCGCACCAAGGACATCGTGCGCACCGCGGTGAAGGGTTCCGGCACCGCCTCAAAGCACCCCGCGCCCGCCAACCCGGTCTCCGCGAACCACATCGTGAGCAGGGACCAGGCGCCGGCCACGGACCTGACGTCCCTCATCGCGCGCTGGAACACCCTCGCGGCGCCGATCGCGAACCGGCCACAGGGTTACATCACGGCCGACATCAACGGCCGCGGCTCCACGGCCCCGGAGAAGCCGCTCGGCGACCTGATCGCGGACGCGCAGCTGGAGGGTCTCGCCCCGGCGGACAAGGGCGGGGCGGTCCTCGCCCTCATGAACCCGGGCGGCATCCGTGCCGACCTGGTGCACAAGGCGTCGGGCAGTGAGGGCGACGGTGTGGTGACGTACGGGGAGTCGTTCACCGTGCAGCCCTTCACCAACATGATGAACGTCCTCGACCTGACCGGTGAGCAGCTGGTCACCGCGCTCCAGCAGCAGGTCAGCGGCTCGAACGAGGCCAGCCCGAAGATCCTTCAGGTGTCCAAGGGCCTCACGTACACGCTGGACATGACGAAGTCGGGCGCCGACCGGGTGGTCACCGACACGGTTCGGTTGAACGGCGAGGCGATCGACCCCGCCAAGACGTACCGCGTCGCGATGAACGAGTTCCTGGCGGGCGGCGGCGACGGCTTCGCGGCGCTCGGTGAGGGCACCGACAAGCTGGTCGGCGCGTCCGACCTGGATGTCTTCAACGACTACCTGGCCGCGCACTCCACGGCCGACGCGCCGCTCGCGCCCCCGGCGACGGACCGGATCACGGTCGTTCAGTAGGGCGTGCCGTACGACGGATGCGCGGGCCGGGCGGTTGCTCCGGCCCGCGCATCCGTCGTTCCCGGGCCGCTCGCGGGCGATGCAGGCCACGCCCTGTTCCCGTCCTGTTGTGTACGGGTCATAATCCGGGGGCTGACCCCCACACGGCACCCGGAGGCGTCCCCGCATGAGCCCGTACACAGCCAACCGCCGGAACTTCCTGGCCGGCGCACTGGCCGTCTCGGCCACCGCACTTCTGGGCGGGGCACCTGCCCACGCCTCGACCCGGCAGGCCCTGACCACGCAGGACTGGATGAGCGGTATCGCGGACGCAACCGCCTTGCAGCGCCTCACGATTCCCGGCTCGCACGACTCCGGCGCCCGTTACGGCGGGCCCTGGACCGAGTGCCAGAACACGACGATCGCCGAGCAGCTGAACAGCGGGCTGCGCTTTCTCGACGTGCGGTGCCGGATCACTGACGGCTCCTTCGCGATCCACCACGGGGCCTCGTACCAGAACCTGATGTTCGGCGATGTGCTGGGCGCCTGCTGGGACTTCCTGGCGGCGCACCCGACCGAGACCGTGCTGATGAGGGTCAAGCAGGAGTACTCGGAGGAGAGCGACGCGGCGTTCCGGGCGGTCTTCGACGACTACCTCGACGGCAGGGGCTGGCGGCCGCTGTTCCGCATCGACTCCGCGCTGCCGGCGCTGGGCGAGGCGCGCGGCAAGGTGGTGCTGCTCGCCGACAACGGCGGTCTGCCCGGGGTGCGTTACGCCGACCCGGCGCTGTTCGACATCCAGGACGACTACATGGCGGAGCCGTTCGCCAAGTACCCGAAGATCGAGGACCAGTTCCGCAAGGCCGCCGCGGAGCCGGGGAAGCTGTTCATGAACTACGTGAGCACCGCCGCCCTGCTGCCGCCCCGCTCGAACGCGGACCGGCTCAACCCGCAGGTCCAGTCGTTCCTGGACGGTGCGGAGGCGTCCGGATGGACCGGTCTCGGCGTCGTCCCGCTGGACTTCCCCGCGACCCGGTCGGGGCTGGTGGAGTCGCTGATCCGGCACAACCCGACTGGCTGAGCGCGGAGTTCACAGGGCGCGGGGCGGGCGCGCGGGGCGGTGCAGCTCGCGTTGACGAGCGGCGTGAGGATCCCGTGGGCGGCCGCGCTGTGGAAGGGGCTCCTCCCCCGTGCGGACGACTGCCTCTCGGGTCAGCCGGGCGCGCTCCGCCTGATCCAGCGCGGCACGTGCCGCGGTCAGGGCGAGGCCGAACGCTCCGTCGAGGATCGCCTCGTCCGCGGACGGCGACGTGCCGTGGTCGGCGAACGCGGCGGTGTGCGGCGTCGCGTCGCCCACCTCGTACCCGAGAAGCGGATGGATGGCCGGGACGACATGGGACACGTTGCCCATGTCGGTCGACGCGACCGCGGCGTCGGTCAGCTCGACGGTCCGGCCGCGGGCGGCCATCGCGTCCCGGTAGGACAGGGCCAGCGAGGTGTCCTGGCGGAGGTCGGCGAAGTCGTTGCCGACCCGGGCGAGCTCCATGGTGCAACCCGTCGCGAGGGCACCCGCCTCCAGGCAGGCGCGCACGCGTTGCTGGATCACTCGCAGGCCCTCGATGGACGGCGACCGCATCTCGATCGACGCCCGGGCCCGCTCGGGGATCACGTTGACGGCACGGCCGCCCTCGGTCGTGATCGTCGAGACGACGGAACGCGGAGGGAGCTGTTGCCGGGCCAGGGCGATGGCCGTCTGCGCGATCACGAGGGCGTCGAGTGCGTTGACACCGCGGTCCGGCGCGGCCGCGGCGTGGGCGGGAGCCCCGGTGAAGGTGACGTCCCACTGGCACAGGGCGAGCGAGCGTCCGCCGACGGCGTCGTGGTCCGATGCATGGGCCATCATCGCCAGCGCCACGTCGTCGAAGTGGCCGCTGTCGATCAGACTGGCCTTGCCGCCGAAGGTCTCCTCCGCAGGGGTTCCCAGGACCTTCACGCTCACATCGAGCGCCTCGGCGAGCGGGCCGAGGACGAGAGCCGCGCCGACCGCGGTGGCGGCGTTCACGTTGTGCCCGCACGCATGGCCCATGCCCGGCAGAGCGTCGTACTCGACGCAGATGGCCACCACCATGGGCGCGTCGCCCTTCCGGAAGCAGAACGCGGTGGGGAGGTCCGCCGGTGTCGGCTCCTGCGCGAAGCCGGCGTCGCTCAGCAGCGCGCTGATGCGCTGTGCCGCGCGGACCTCATCGCCACCGAGCTCGGGGTCGGCGTGCAGGGCGTGGCTCAGGGCGACGAGCGGCTCGCGGTGCTCGTCGAGGAGGGCGGAGACCCGGTCGACGATGTCGTCCGGCACGCCGGCGAGGCCCGTCACGCGATCACCTCGTCCCCGCCGACGGCCGTGGGCCGGGCGTAGCGCAGGCCTATCAGGGAGGCGACCAGCGCACCGGCCGCCAGCGTCGCCCAGATCGCGACCAGTCCGCGCGAGGTGATGTGACCGTCTGACAGGAAGGCCGACGACAGCAGTTTGACGACGGCGGCGCCGACCGCGATGCCTATGGACAACGCCAGTTCATTGATGCCGGCAGCGGTGGCGGTCAGGCCGGCAGACACACCTTCCACCGAGAGGGCACGGGTGCAGGCCTGGTACAGGCCGAGGCCGATACCGAAGAGCGCGAGCCCGGCGCAGTACCCGGGCAGCGAACGGTGGAGCAGAGCCATCGTCGCGAACGCTGCGCACAGCACCAGTCCGGAGCCGGCCAGGGTGGGACGCTCGCCGGCCCGGCGCATCAGCCGGGTGGTGAGCAACGAGGCGGCGAAGGACGTGGCGGACACGACGAGGAACAGGGAGGCGATCTGGAGTGAGCTGAGCCCGAACCCGTAGCCGGCCTCTTCGGAGTGGGAGAAGAGGAAGAGGGCGTTGGTGCTGATGTAGCTGATCGAGGCGAAGCCGAAGAAGAACGTCGCACCCGACACCACACGCACCTGCGGCAGCTTGAACATCGACAGGTCGACGAAGGTGCGCTGCCGCGTGGAGTCCCACCGTGCCCAGACCGCGAGCAGCAGGATTCCGCCCACGCCCGACGCGACGGTGCGCGGATCCGTCCAGCCCCAGTCCGAGCCCATGGAGATGGCCGTGACGGACCCGATGAGGCCGAGCGAACAGGCGAGCAGGGGGACGACGGCGATGGGTTCGTGAGTGCCGGCGCCGACGTCGGGCACGAGCCGGACGAGAACGAGTGCGAGGACGGCGAAGGGAACGGCGACCCAGAACCCGTGGGTGGGCGTGTGTCTGCCCACCAGCCCGGCGAGCAGCCCGCCGAGGCCGACGGTGGCCATCAGGACCGCGATCATCGCGCTGACCCCGGTGCGCGTATGGCGAGGTCCTGCCGATCGCACGATGCCCAGCATGAGCGGGATGAACCCGACCACGCTGGAGAGCAGGACGACGCCGGTCATGACGGTCCACAGCCTGGGGTACACCGCCATCAGGACGACCCCCACCGTCACCAGCACGATGTTCGCCCGGAGAACCGGGCGATATCCCCAGGAGTCGCCGAGCTTCGAGATGATGGGCGTCAGCACGGCGAAGCCGAGCTGCGACAGCAGGAAGATGCCGTTGATCGTGGCGTCGTTGATCGACAGCACGGGGCCGAGCGCCGGCAGAAGCGGATTGATGTAGCCCTGCGTGATGCCGCTGAGAGCCTCGATCAGGGCCATCGCCACAATGACGGTGCCGATACTCCGGCTGATCGGCAGTCGTGCGTCGGCCCGGGGTTCTGTCCCCATCGCGTCCTCACTCTCACTCGTCCGGCTGTGGTAGAAGGAGTGCCAAGCTAGGTCGCCGCCCATAGGAATCCGGAAATCCGACGAGAACAGCCATGGGAAGCCGCAGGATGCAAGAATCAGCCAAGCTGTCGGAACTGGATCTCGCGATCGTCAACGCGCTGCAGATCAGTCCGCGCGGTGAGTGGTCCCGCATCGGCGCGGCCCTCGGCATCACGGGTGCCACCGCGGCACGGCACTGGGAGCGGCTCACGCGGGAGGGCCTCGCCTGGATCGCGACCATGCCAGGACCCCGGTTCGCCGACGACGGGACCACCGCCCATGTCTTTCTCTCGGCCGAACCCAAGTACCACGTCGCACTCGCCGAACGGCTGTGCGAGGAGCCGGTCGCTGCCACGGTCGCACGCGTCACCGGTGGACACGACTTCCGCCTCGACTGCTTCACCCGCAGGCAGGAGAGCCTGGATCAGATCATTTCCGAGCGGCTCTCCGGGCTCCCGGGCGTCACGCGTACGGAGACCGCGTACGTCACCCGGGTGCACCGGCAGAGTTCCTCATGGCGCAGCGGTGTACTCGACCAGCAGCAGTCACGGTCGGTGGCCGTCGCGTCTCCGGCCACGCACGGCCGGCGGGCGGCCTTCGACTCGGTCGACTCGGCCCTGCTCGACGCGCTCGGCGGTGACGGCCGTCTCAGCTGGGCAGAGCTCGGCGCGTGCTGCGGCGTCTCCCCGCAGACCGCACGCAGGCGGGTGGAGCAGCATCTGGCATCCGGCCACCTCGCCCTGCGCTGCGAGTTCGCGGCGTCGGCCGCCCGTCCCGTCCGGGAGGCGAGCCTGATCCTCAACGTCCCCGCGAGCCGCCTGGAGGACGTCGGCCGGTACGTGGCCGGCCTGCCCAACTGCCGGGTGAGCGTCCAAGTCCTCAGCGTGCACAACCTGGTGGCGACGTTCTGGGTCCACGACCTGAACGAGATCCACGCGTACGAGACGGAGATCGAGGCCCGCGCTCCGGGAACGGTTGCGATCTCCCGGAGTGTGACCGTACGCACCTACAAGCGCGTCGGCCACCTCCTGGACCGGGAGGGCCGCAGCGTCGGACGGGTGCCCCTGCCGATGTGGCGGCCGGAATGAACCGGCCTCGGGACCCCGGACTTCCCACATCGGAAGCATCCCTCGCCGCGCTCACCCCTGCGGCGTCTCCGGTGGCGGCTGGGGTGCCCCCGGCAGGCTGATCGAGGCCTCCGTGCCGCCGCCCGGCGCCGGGCGCAGGCCGATCTCGCCGCCGGCCTGCTGGACCGTACGCGCGACGATCGACAGGCCGAGGCCCGAGCCGGGGAGCTGGCGGGCCGACGGGGAGCGCCAGAAGCGTTCGAAGACGTGCGGGAGCTCGTCGGACGGGATGCCGGGGCCGTGGTCGCGGACCGTCAGTTCGCCCCGGTGCAGGACCACGTCGATCGTGCCGTGGGGCGGGCTGAACTTCACCGCGTTGTCCAGGACGTTGACGACCGCACGCTCCAGCGCGGCCGGTTCGGCCCGTACGTACCAGGGGGCCAGCTCCGCCGTGACGGTCAGCTCGGGGCCGCGCAGGCGGGCCCGCTGCAGGGCGGTGCGGGTGATGTCGTGCAGGGCGACCACCTGGAGCGGCCCGGGCTGGGTGGCGTCCGGGCGGGCCAGTTCCTGGAGGTCGCCGATGAGCGCGGCCAGCTCGGTCATCTGGGCCTTGACCGAGGACATCAGCGCCTTGCGGTCGTCCGGCGGGATCGCCCGGCCGGTGTCGTCGCTGCGGGCGAGGAGCTCCACGTTGGTGCGCAGCGAGGTCAGGGGGGTGCGCAGCTCATGGCCTGCGTCCGCGATCAGCTGGGCCTGGCGGTCCCGGGAGGTGGCGAGCGAGGCGGCCATCGAGTTGAAGGAACGGGACAGCCGCGCGATCTCGTCCTCGCCCTCGACCGGGATGCGGACGGTGAGGTCCTCGGTGCGGGCCACGTGTTCGACGGCCTCGGTCAGTTCGTCGACGGGACGCAGTCCGGAGCGGGCGACCCAGAGGCCGGCGGCGCCGGCGCCGATGACGCCTATGCCGGAGACGAGGAGGAGGACCCAGGCGAGGGTGGAGAGCGGTTTGTCGATCTCGCTCAGGGGACGGCCGATGGAGACGGCCAGATCGGTGGGCCCCTTCACGGGGGTGGTGTAGACGCGCATCTTCACGCCGTCCGCGTCGGTCACCGTCTTCAGCGTGTTGGGCCGCTGGTGGTTCACCACTGCGAGGTCGGCCCCGCTCACCGGGAGCTCCGACGAATCAGGAGCGAGACAGACCGTCCCCTGGGAGTTGATGAGCTGGACGGTGAGACCGGAGTACGGCCGGGGTGGGCTCGGGGCGGCGTTCTGGCAGTAGTTGTACAGCTGGGTGAGGTAGCGCTCGTCGACGCTGGAACCCCGCAGCGTCGTATCCCGCTGCTCCTCCAGCTGGCCCTTCGTCACGAACCAGCACGCCACCGCCACCGCCGCCACCGCCACCGCCACCGCGGTCGCGACGAGCAGTGCGAGCCGGGAACGGAGTGGCAGGGCGCGGATGCGCTGCAGGGGTCCCGTCATCCGTCCCCACCCCCGGACCGCAGCGCGTACCCCACGCCCCGGACCGTGTGGACCAGGCGCGGTTCGCCGCCCGCCTCGGTCTTGCGGCGCAGGTACATCACGTACACGTCCAGGGAGTTGGAGCTCGGTTCGAAGTCGAAGCCCCACACCGCCTTGAGGATCTGCTCGCGGGTCAGCACCTGGCGCGGGTGCGCCAGGAACATCTCCAGCAGGGTGAACTCGGTGCGGGTCAGCTCCACGCGGCGGGTGCCGCGGGTGACCTCGCGGGTGGCGAGGTCCATCTTCAGATCGGCGAAGGACAGCACGTTGTCGTCGGGGAGGGGGCCCGCCGCGGCCGCGTACGAACTGCGGCGCAGCAGGGCCCGGATGCGGGCGAAGAGCTCGTCCAGCTCGAAGGGCTTGACCAGGTAGTCGTCGGCGCCCGCGTCGAGTCCGGTGACGCGGTCGCCGACGGTGTCACGGGCGGTGAGCATCAGGATGGGCGTGGTGGTGCCCGTGGAACGGATGCGGCGGGCGGCGGTCAGCCCGTCCATCCGCGGCATCTGGATGTCGAGGACGATGAGGTCGGGGGTGTACGACTCCGCCTTGGCGAGGGCGTCGAGGCCGTCGACGGCGACCTCGGTGCCGTATCCCTCGAACGCGAGGCTGCGTTGCAGGGCCTCGCGCACGGCGGGCTCGTCGTCGACGATCAGGATGCGCTGCGGATCGTCTTCGGCGGGGCTCATCGCTGCTGCGTCCTCTTCTCGTTCCGTGCCGGGGCGGCACCGTGGTGCTCCGCCCCAGGGCCTCTCGTTCGGCCCGGGCCTCTCAGCCTCGCACGGCCGTGGCGCGGCGTCGCGCGGCACGGCGTCTGCGGCTGCCGCCGGTACGGAGCTCCGCGGCGCGGGGCTCCCCGTCGGCGTTGCGCTCCGTGTCCCGTTCCGCGGAGCGCTCGGCGAGGTACGCGACGAGCGCGAGCGGCAGGGTCAGCCCCGCGGGTCCCGCGGGGCTTTCGTCCGGGTGGTGCATGGCTGTCTCCTCAGGAGCTGTCGCCGGCCCGCAGGGCGTCGAGGTCGGCCTTGAGGGTGTTCACCGGGATGGCGAAGCCGAGGCCGACGCTTCCCGCGCCGGAGCTCTCGGAGCCCGAGGACGAACTCGCCGAGTACATCGCGGAGTTGATGCCGATGATCTCGCCGTTCATGTTGATCAGCGCGCCGCCGGAGTTACCCGGGTTGAGCGAGGCGTCGGTCTGGAGGGCCTTGTACGTGGTGGTGGACTCGCCGGTGTCGCCGTTGAACTGCTTGCCGCCGAACTCGAACGGCCACTCCTGTCCGCCGCCCTGGCCGCCCTGGCCCTGTCCCTGCTGCTGGCTCTGGCTGTCGCCGTCCTCCTTGGCGACCGTGACGTCCCGGTCGAGCGCGGACACGATGCCGCTGGTGACGGTGCCGGTGAGGCCCTCGGGTGAGCCGATCGCGACGACCTGGTCGCCGACGGCGACCTTGGAGGAGTCGCCGAGCGTGGCCGTCTTCAGCCCGCTCGCGCCCTGGAGCTTGATCAGCGCGAGGTCCTTGTCGGGGTCGGTGCCGACGACGTCCGCGGTGTACGTCTTGCCGGTGCTGAGCGTCACCTTGACCGAGGAGGAGCCCGCGACGACGTGGTTGTTGGTGATGATCTCGCCGTCGGACGTGATGATCACGCCGGATCCGGTGGACTGGCCCGCGGTCGAGGTCGCGCTGATCTCGACGATCGTCGGTGACAGGGCCGCGGCCACGCCGGAGACGGTGCCCTTGCTGCTCTGCGAGACCGTGGTGCCGGGGATGACGCCGCTGCTGGTGCCGGCCGTGCCGTGGTCGGTGAGCTGCCCGATCACGGTGGCGGTGCCGCCGCCCACGATCGCCGCCGCGACGGCCACCGCCGCGAGGAGCGCGACCGGCCGGCGGGCCCGGCGCCGGGAGGCGGGCGGCTCGGGTGCCGGCTGCGTCGGCCCGGGGCCGTGGAGACCGTCACCGCCGCCGTGGCCCGTACCGCCGGTGTCGTGCCCGTCGGCGTTGCCGGGGGCGGGCCACACGGTGGTTCCGGGGCCTGTGCTGACCGGCTGCACGGGCTGGTATGACGGCGGCGGCGGGTAGGCCGCGTCGCCGTTGCCGTACGAGGGGTACATCGGGTACTCGCCGCTCGGGCGCTGGCTCTCTGTCATGTCTACGAGGATGTCCAGCCAAGATGAGAGGAGCGTGAGTACGCCCTGAGAAGCCCGGCAGAACCTCGTATGCCCGATATAAGGACCCGCCGGGCGAGGCTGGTGCCGGACCTACTTGCCGGAGCCGGTGTGGTAGCCGATGGGGTCGACGTAGACGTCGGGGGAGTGGCCGCTGCCGGCGGCGACGGTGATGGCCAGGTTGTCGAGATTCACGATCTCCGAGACCTTCTCGTTCGGCGGGGTGACGGAGAGCCGGGTGTAGGTCTTGTTGGAGCCGTCGGCGGCCGGGATGTAGCGCAGCAGGAACTGGGTCTCCTCGCCGGACCCGATGGTGACGGTCGACCCCGAGGTGTCGGTGCGGGCGGCCTCCGGCCCGGTGTCACCCAGGCCGTCGGGGCCCACGAGCTGCACACCCGGGAAGCCGTGCATGCTGCACTTGCCGGAGCCGGTGTTCTTCAGGTTGACGGCCAGCTGGTTCTTGTCCTCGGTGGCGGACGTGCTGAGTGCGAGGTTGTCGGTCTTGCACATGGCGGCCGATGTCGCGGACTGGGACGTGGAGCCGAGCGCGCTGCTCTTGCCGGAGCCGGAGCCGGAGCCGGAGTCGGCGGAGGACGGGGAACCCGACGTGGCCGAGGCCTGGCCGTCGGTGGAGCTGCTCGCGTCGGCGGAGCTGTTCGCCGAGGCGGACGAGGAGGTGTCGGCGGCGGCGCTCGATCCGTCGCTGCCGCCGCACGCGGTCAGCGAGAGGCCGGCAGCGGCGACGACGAGGGCGAGGGCGGACATCTTCTTGACGCGCATCGGAACTCCTGAGAAGCGGTGTGGGGGTGACGCCTGTTCCGGCTGAACGGGCGTGTCGCTTCATAGGACATCTATCGGCGGGCGAGACGTTGCGCGATGAATTGGATCAAGACGCCGCTGTGACATACGGGTCGACGCCTCGTTACGGGAAAGCGGAGGTAGGGGGACAGAGCACCCCGCCCACCTGGCCTTTCTCAGCCTCGCTGGGCTGCCGGGGGCTCCCCGCAACCGCAGGAGCGCCGCACCACGAGCGCCGAGGGGAACTGCTTCAGCCGCTCCCGCCGCGAGCCCGACACCCGCAGCGAGTCGTCGAGCACCAGGTCCACGGCCGCCCGGGCCATCGCCGGACGGTCCGAGAAGACCGTTGTGAGCGGCGGATCGGTCAGCCCGGCTTCCTTCACGTCGTCGAAGCCCGCCACCGCGAGCTCGCCCGGCACATCGATGCGCAGCTCGCGTGCGGCCCGCAGCACGCCGATGGCCTGGTCGTCCGTCGCGCAGAAGATCGCCGGGGGCCGGTCCGGGCCCGCGAGGAGCTCCAGTGCCACCCGGTAGGCGTCGTAACGGTTGTACGGGGCCTGGAAGAGCCGCCCCTCGGTCGAGCGGCCCGACTCGTGCATCGCCCGGCGCCAGCCCTCGACGTGGTCGGCGACCGGGTCGCCCACCACCGGGGTCGACTCCACGCCGCCGAGGCACGCCACGTACTCGTTGCCGTGCTCCAGCAGATGACGGGTGGCGAGCTGGGCGCCGCCGACGTCGTCGGTGACGACCGCGACGTCGTCGATCGCCTCGGGCCGCTCGTGCAGCAGCACGACCCGGGCGTCCCACGCCTCTATCTCGGCCGCGGCCCGCTCGCTGGGGCCCTGGCTGACCAGGATCAGCCCGGAGACCCGCATGCCGAGGAAGGCCCGCAGATAGTGGACCTCGCGCTCGTCGCGGTAGTCGGAGTTGCCGACGAGCACCATTTTCCCGCGCTCGGCGGCGGCCTGTTCGACCGCGTGCGCCATCTCCGCGAAGAACGGCTGCCGCGCGTCCGGCACGATCATCCCTATGAGATCGGTCCGCCGCGAGGCCATCGCCTGGGCGACCCGGTCGGGCCGGTAGCCCAGCTCCTTGATCGCGGCGAGTACCCGCTCGCGCGTGGCCGGGGCGACCGGCCGGGGTCCGTTGTTGATGACGTAACTGACCACTGCGGTCGACGTCCCCGCCAGTCTCGCCACATCGTCCCGCGTCACCTTGGCCACGCGCGGCAGTCTACGCGGATATACCTACCTCTTGGCAGGCCGGACCGGGGCTTCTTCCGGTACCTCGGCAACCTCCGGCTGCTCCGAACGGGTGAGGGATTCGGTCGTCGCGTTCGCGGCGGCGGCCTTGGCCTCCTCCGCGGCGGCCCGCTCCACCTTCTCCGGCGCGACGAAGCGGTAGCCCACGTTGCGGACGGTGCCGATGAGCGACTCGTGCTCGGGGCCGAGCTTGGCGCGCAGCCGGCGGACGTGGACGTCGACCGTCCGCGTGCCGCCGAAGTAGTCGTAGCCCCAGACCTCCTGGAGCAGCTGGGCGCGGGTGAAGACCCGGCCCGGGTGCTGCGCCAGGTACTTGAGCAGTTCGAATTCCTTGAAGGTCAGGTCCAGGACCCGGCCCTTGAGCTTGGCGCTGTAGGTGGCCTCGTCGACCGACAGATCGCCGTTGCGGATCTCCATCGGGGAGTCGTCGGACGTGATCTGCTGCCGGCCGGTGGCCAGCCGCAGCCGCGCCTCGACCTCGGCGGGACCCGCCGTGTCCAGCAGTACGTCGTCGATCCCCCAGTCCGCGGTGACGGCCGCGAGGCCGCCCTCCGTGACGACGAGGATCAGCGGACAGCCGGGTCCGGTGGACCGCAGCAGCTGACAGAGCGAGCGCACCTGGGGCAGGTCGCGCCGTCCGTCGACGAGGATGACGTCGGCACCTGGGGTGTCGACGAGAGCGGGGCCTTCGGCAGGCGCGACCCGCACGCTGTGCAGCAGGAGGCCGAGGGCGGGAAGCACCTCCGTCGACGGTTGGAGGGCATTCGTCAGGAGCAGCAGTGAACTCATCGCCGCCCACCTGCCTGGGTCGTCGGTCGATGATCGTGCACGGTTGGCTCGCCCATTACGTCGGTCCTCCTCGTTCCCTGCGAGAGGGGCACTCCCGGGCGGGGCCCGGGGGAGTATGCGGCACTGCTTCGTACGCTTATTCGTGTTGTTCCGTACGACGTTTCGTCATACGGGTTTTACCGGTGCGGCCCCGCGCCCAGGACCGCTGAGCTTGTCGAAACGTCGTCGTAACAACGTGCGGAAAGCACAAAAGGACCCGGGGGCTGCATTGCCCGGATCCTCTTCCCAGCAGAATAGCCCACATGAGTTCTGTGTCCGAGGGGCGATTTCGGAGTTCCTCTGTTCCCTTGATCACGCGCGGGCCGCTGCGGACCGCGTTGCGGGCCGATGACGGGGTCCTGATCGAGGCGGTGTACGACCCGTGTACGGGAGATGACGGCGCCGGCGCGGAAGCCGGTGACGCCGGTACGGCGATCGTCGTCGCGCACGGATTCACCGGTTCGGCGGACCGCCCGGCGGTGCGGCGTGCCGTGGCGGTGTTCTCCCAGCGTGCGGCGGTGATCACGTTCTCCTTCCGGGGGCACGGCGGCTCCGGCGGACGCTCCACGGTGGGCGACCGCGAGGTGCTGGATCTGGCGGCCGCGGTGGCCTGGGCGCGGTCGCTCGGGCACCGGCGCGTCGTTACGGTCGGGTTCTCCATGGGCGGTTCCGTGGTGCTCCGGCACGGGGCGCTGTATACGGATCCCGCGGCGGACGGCGGAGAGCTCCGGCCCGTTCCGGCGCGCGGGGGGCGCACAGAAGCGCACAAGGGGGCGTACGCGGATGCGGTGGTGTCCGTGAGCGCTCCGGCACGTTGGTACTACCGGGGGACGGCCCCGATGCGCCGCCTGCACTGGGTGGTCACCCGCCCGGCCGGCCGGCTGGTCGGGCGCTACGGCTTCCGGACCCGGATCGACCGGAACGACTGGGACCCGGTCCCGCTCTCCCCGGTCGCGGCGGTCCCGCTGATCGCCCCGGCGCCGCTGCTGATCGTGCACGACGACCGGGACCCGTACTTCCCGCTCGACCACCCGCGGATGCTCGCCGACGCGGCGGACGGGGCCGCTGAGCTGTGGCTGGAGCGCGGCATGGGGCACGCGGAGAACGCGGCGGACGAGACCTTGCTCACCCGCATCGCCGACTGGGCGACGGGCCGATGACGCCGTGAACGATGATGGACAGCCGATGCGTGAGCCGACGAGAGACGAGAGGAGCGCCGCCATGCCTGCGGGAACGATCCGTTACTGGGCGGCAGCCAAGGCCGCTGCCGGGACGGCGGAGGAGTCGTACAGGGCTGCGACGCTCAAAGAGGCGCTCGACGCCGTGCGCGAGCAGCACCCCGGTGAGCTGACCCGAGTGCTGCAAAGGTGTTCGTTCCTCATCGACGGTGACCCCGTCGGGACCCGGAGCCATGAGACCGTACGCCTTGCCGAGGGCGGCACGGTCGAGGTGCTCCCGCCGTTCGCAGGAGGGTGAACCGCAGACCATGAGCAGCAGCGATCAGCAGCAGCCGTACCCGCAGCAGCCGCAGCCGTACGGGGAGCAGCAGCCGTACGGCCAGCAGCCGCAGCCGTACGGGGACCAGGGACAGGGCCAGCAGGGCCAGGACCCGGCCGCGTACGGGCAGCAGCCCTACGGCGGCCAGGGGTACGGCGAGCCGCCCTACGGGCAGCAGACCCCGTACGCGGGTGACCCGGCCACGTACCCGCAGCAGGCGCCGCAGGGCACGTACGACCCGCAGCAGGCCGCCCAGCAGTCGTACGAGCCCCAGCGACCGTACGAGCCCCAGCAGTACCCCCAGGCTCCGCAGCCCCAGCAGGTGGCGCAGCACCGGTCCCCGCAGCAGCCCGGGGGCGACTGGCCGGCCGAGGAGCCGGCCGTCGCGCAGACCTGGGAGGGCCAGACCTGGGACACCCAGTACCAGCCCACGATCCAGCGGCGGCAGCCCGCGCAGCAGCAGCCCGCGCAGCCGCCGGTGCAGGCTGCCGGGCCGGCGCAGCCCGGCCGGCCCGTCCAGCAGTCCGCCGCCGACACCGCCTATCTGCCGCAGCAGGGTGCGTCCGGCGGCTATCCGCTGCCCCCGGAAGCCCCGTCCGCGCCCGGGGCCCCTGCCGCCCCGGAGGCCCCGTCCGCTGCCCCCGCCCCGGTGCCTGCCGCCACGCAGGACGACAGCGGGTACAGCGCGCCCACGACGCTGGGCAACAGCCGCATCACCGACGCCCAGCGCGCCCGCGCCGAGGGCCGTTCGCCGATCATCGCGCCCGGGATGCAGCCGGCCGCGATCACCGCGGGGCTCGGACTGCTGCTCGCGCTCGGCGCGGCCATCGGGTCCTACGCCCTCGTCGTCCCGCTGGTCCTGCTGCAGGCCGTGACCGCGGCCGGGTGGTTCCGGCTGAACGGCATGTGGCCGGCCCGGCAGGGCATCGCGCTCGCGTTCGCCGGCGGCCTCGTCGCCGATGTGGTGCTGCTGGCCGCGGGCCGGGAGCACGGCCCGGCCGCGAACCTCGGCACGCTCGGCGTCTGGGTGCTGCTCACCGTCGTCCTCCAGCTGCGCAGCCGGGCGGGCGCCGACGAGCGGATGCAGGGGCTGATGGCCACCGTCGCCTCGGCCGCGCTCGCGGTCCTGGCCGCCGGGCACCTCGCGGCGGTCCCGGACGCCGTGACGGTCGGCGGGGTCGCCGTGGCCCTCGCGGTGCTCGCGCGGGCGCTGCCGCTGCCAGGACCGGCCTCGGTCGTGGCAGCGCTGGTCGTCGCCGCGGGCGCCGGTGGAGCGGCGGGTGCCGTCACCGATCTGGGTGCGCAGGGCGCGCTGCTCGGCCTCGCGGCCGGTGTCTGCGCGCTGATCGGGCTGCGGGTGGCCAGCTACGACTACCCGTCACGCTTCGTGCACATGACCGCCGGAGTGGCGCTCCCGCTCACCGCGGCCGCCCCGGCCGTGTACCTGATCGGCCGCGCCATCTCGTAACCCCGCACGTCCCTTCGCACCTCCCGCCTCATGCGTCACAGTCGGGCCGAAGCCCTCCACGGGGAACCGATGGGGGGCTTCCGCTCGTCGATCACCCGGGACGTGACGTGTGGCCGCAGTAGGCTCACGGGCGCCAGCGGTCCGAACGGACGCGGTGGGGGAGGAACAGTCATGCGTGCACTGCGAATACTGCTGGTCGTCGTGGTGGTGCTGGCCGGCGTGTTCATCGCCGTCGACCGCGCGGCGGTGTATTTCGCCGAGTCCCAGGCGGCGGACCGGGTGAAGGTCTCCGGCGCGGAGATCGGCTCGACGGACATCTCGATCAAGGGCTTCCCGTTCCTGACCCAGGTCGCCGGTTCGGAGCTCGACGAGGTCGATGTGAAGATCACCGGCATCGAGACCAGCGCGGGCGGCCGCAAGCTCCGGATCAGCAGGATGGACGCCGACCTGCACCAGGTGCGGCTGACCGACGGCTTCTCCGGCGCCACCGCCGCACGGGCGACCGGCACGGCGCTCGTCTCGTACGCGGACCTCACCGAGGCGGCCAGCGAGGACGTCGCCGTCGAGTACGGCGGCAACGGCAAGGTGAAGGTGACCGGCGCGGTCAACATCCTCGGCCGTACGGTCTCGCGCAGCGTCCTGTCCACCGTCACCCTCGTCGACGGTCACACCGTCCGGGTGCACGCCGACAAGGTGCCGGGCGAGGGAATCCCCGGCCTGGAGGGCCTGGTGCGCGAGAAGACCGACTTCGAGCGCGAGGTCGGCGGACTGCCGAACGGTCTGAAGCTGCAGAAGATCGAGCCGACGGCCGCAGGCCTGGAGATCTCGGTGACCGGTACCGAGGTCGACCTCGCAGGCTGACCCGCCCGACGACCCGCCCGACGACCCGCCCGACGACCCGCCCGACGACCCGCCCGACGACCCGCCCGACGGATCGCCTGCGGCTCACCGGATGACCGATCGCCGCATCCCTCGCGGGATAACTCCCACCGCGACCGGGTAGTGGCCCAGCAGGATCGTCGTGCACCCGGTTCGCGTGCTGCACACGACCCCTCCCGGCCGTCGCGCCACATACTGAGACGGTCGCGTCCGTTCCGTAGATGCCCGACCGGCGCCACGCTCCCGGGATCGGCCCGGGGAAGGGCGCGACCTTCATCGAATCCCGCATGGTGGACGATCGCGTCTCAATGGGCGACACGGCGGTGACATGTCCGCCCGTACGTCCCTACGATCGGTCCCATGCAGTGCTCTATTAGCGGTCTCCCACAGCGGGGACGGGCGGATCTCACGAAGCGGCGGGCAGTGGACCTGTGCCGCGTCGCCGCCATGCTCTGTCGCACTGTCTGAGCGGGTTCTTCGATTTCCCGCATTCCCGGCCCTTCGACCGTTCGTCGGGGCCACCCCGATGCCTCTGTGCTCGCGCCGCACCGCACCGCGCTCCGTACATCCGCATCCCGCACCATCTCGCATCATCTCGCCGCAGACTGCCCCGGAGGAGAACAGAATGAGCCGCAGTGACGTCCTGGTAGACGCTGACTGGGTCGAGGCCCACATCGACGACCCGAAGGTCGCCATCGTCGAGGTCGACGAGGACACCTCCGCGTACGAGAAGAACCACATCAAGAACGCGATCCGGATCGACTGGACCAAGGACCTCCAGGACCCGGTCCGCCGCGACTTCATCGACCAGGCGGGCTTCGAGGAGCTGCTGTCCGGCAAGGGCATCGGCAACGACACCACGGTCGTCCTGTACGGCGGCAACAACAACTGGTTCGCGTCCTACGCGTTCTGGTACTTCAAGCTCTACGGCCACCAGGACGTCCGCCTGCTCGACGGCGGCCGCAAGAAGTGGGAGCTCGACTCCCGCGACCTGGTCGACGGCGAGCAGATCCCGTCCCGCCCGGCCACCCAGTACAAGGCCAAGCCGCAGGACGAGTCGATCCGCGCCTACCGCGACGACGTCGTGAAGGCGATCGGCACCCAGAACCTGGTCGACGTGCGCTCGCCCGACGAGTTCAGCGGCAAGCTGCTCGCCCCGGCCCACCTCCCGCAGGAGCAGTCGCAGCGCCCCGGCCACGTGCCGAGCGCCCGCAACATCCCGTGGTCGAAGAACGCCAACGACGACGGCACCTTCAAGTCGGACGACGAGCTCAAGGCCCTCTACGAGGACGAGCAGGTCGACCTGGCGAAGGACACCATCGCCTACTGCCGCATCGGTGAGCGCTCCGCGCTCACCTGGTTCGTGCTGCACCAGCTGCTCGGCCAGGAGAACGTCAAGAACTACGACGGCTCGTGGACCGAGTACGGCTCCCTCGTGGGCGTGCCGATCGAGCTCGGCGCCAACAAGTAACTCCGCACGACCCGGACCAGTACGACCCCCGACCAGAAGGACAGAACACCATGTGTGGAGCAAAGGCCGGCGGCCCCGACGCTTCGACGATCAAGCCCGGTGAGACCACCATCCAGGGCAGCGTGACCCGTGACGGCGAGCCCGTCACCGGCTACGTCCGCCTGCTGGACTCGACCGGTGAGTTCACCGCCGAGGTCCCGACCTCGGCGACCGGACAGTTCCGCTTCTACGCGGCCGAGGGCACCTGGACGCTGCGCGCCCTCGTCCCCGGCGGCAGCGCCGACCGCACGGTCGTGGCACAGACGGGCGGCCTCTCCGAGGTGGCCATCGCCGTCTAGGGGCTGTGCCACCGCTCCACCGATGACAGGCCGAAGGGCCGTACCCCTGGGGCTGGACGCCCTACTGAACCGGGGTACGGCCCTTCGCGCCGTCCGGACGTGAACCGGTGCGGTCCAGGACCGGCCGAGCGGCAGGATCGGGCCTACGCTGGAGACATGTACCGCCGACGCCGGCGCGCCTATTTCCTGCTGATGGGCGTATGCCTCGTCCTCTTCGTCTCGGCCTGGGCCTTCGTGAGGCTCTGGTCGATACCCGCCGCCATCGCGATGTGCGTGGTCGCGATGGTGATTCCGCCCGTCGCGGCGATGGTCGCCAACCGGAAGGGACCGGAGGACCGCTGGTGGGACGACCCCGCCCCGGGCACCGGGCCCCCGACGCCCCCGGCCCCGCCCCGGGACCGGCCTCAGCCGCCGCCCCGGTCCAGGACAAGGTCCGGGCCGGGCAAGGACGGACCGACCGGCGATCCGGAGTCCGACGAGTGGTGGGACGAGCTCGACGGCAGGAAGCGCCGGTGAGGCGCGGGCGGCACGCCCCACTCGGCCGGCGCGTCAGTATCAGCCGGCGCGTCAGTAGACGAGTGCCTGGACGCCGTCGGCCATGATCTCGCTGACGAAGACCTGGGCCCCCGCGATGCGTACGCCTTCCAGGACGTCCTGCTCGGTGATGTCGCGACGGGCCGCGCACTGGGTGCAGAGAGTGATCCGGCCGCCCGCCTGAATCGACTCGATCAGATCCGGCAGCGGCGCCGCATGCGGCAGTTCGAACTCGGCGGCCCGCCCCGGCAGGGCGAACCAGGCGGACTCCCCGGTCAGCCAGAGCGAGACCTCCACCCCACTGGCTACGGCCACCGCCGCCACCGTGAACGCCTGCGAGCAGCGCTCGGCGGAGTCGGCACCTGCGGTCACCTTGATCACGAGCTTCTTCTGCATGTGCCGAACTGTAATCCTCGGCCGTACGGCCTCGACGGCGCGTGGCGGGTCAGCCGGACGCGCGGGCGAGGGGAGCTTCGGGGCCGGTCCGGACCCGCCCCGCGGCAAACCCCGAACCGACGGGCCGGGCCCCCACCCATTAGGCTGGGACCCGGCCCGTACTGCTGCCATACCGCTCGTTCAAGGAGCCCCCGTGCTTGAGGCATTCTTCACCACCCTGCTGGTCCTGGTCTGTGTCGGCACCCTCGCCTTCGCCGGCGTGACCGTGAAGAAGCTGTACCAGGGTCAGCGCTAGCCACTGCGCTTCGCGCGGTACCGGTTCGCGGTGCCCCTCGCCTCCCCGTCCCCCCGCCTCACAGATCGTCTGAGCCGCTCATGATCGAGATTCCGTCCGACCTCCACCCGGACCTCGTCCCGCTGGCCTTCCTCCTGGGCAACTGGGCGGGCGCGGGCGTGTCCGACTTCCCCGGCGCCGAGAAGTGCAACTTCGGCCAGGAGGTCTCCTTCAGCCACGACGGCCGTGACTTCCTGGAGTACGTCTCGCACTCCTGGGTGCTCGACGCCAAGGGCGAGAAGGTCCGGCCGCTGGAGTCCGAGTCGGGGTACTGGCGCATCGACAAGGACCGCAAGGTCGAGGTCGTGATGGTCCGCGACCAGGGCGTCATCGAGATCTGGTACGGCGAGCTGGCCCACCAGAAGCCGCAGATCGACCTGGTCACCGACGCGGTGGCCCGCACCGCGGCCTCCGGCCCGTACAGCGGTGGCAAGCGGCTCTACGGCTATGTGAACAGCGACCTGATGTGGGTCGGCGAGAAGTCCACCCCCGATGTGGAGCTGCGGCCGTACATGTCGGCGCACCTGAAGAAGGTCGTCACCGCCGAAGACGTCGAGGCGATGGCGAAGAGCCTCGGGGACCTGCCGGACGACGGGATCGCGTTCTTCAAGTAGGCGAGCCAAGTAGGCGAGCGCTCATGGCTGAGCGCTCACTTCCTCACTCCGCTGGGGGCGGGCGGCCGCCGGACCTACACTGGGGCCTGTGGTGAGCACCGACTGGAAGACCGATCTTCGGCAGCGCGGCTACCGGCTGACGCCGCAGCGGCAGCTTGTCCTGGAAGCCGTCGACGCGCTGGAACACGCGACGCCCGACGACATCCTCTCCGAGGTGCGCCGGACCGCGTCCGGCGTGAACATCTCGACCGTCTACCGGACGCTGGAGCTCCTGGAGGAGCTCGACCTGGTCAGCCATGCCCATCTGGGGCACGGGGCCCCGACGTACCACCTGGCCGACCGCCACCACCACATCCATCTGGTCTGCCGGGACTGCGGAGACGTCATCGAGGCGGATGTCGACGTCGTCGCCGAATTCACCGAGAAGCTGCGCGGCACGTTCGGTTTCGAGACGGACATGAAGCACTTCGCGATCTTCGGCCGCTGCGCCGACTGCGCGGCCAAGGGTGCCGGGACGGCCGCTGAACCGGCTGCCGGGCCCAAGCTCTAGACCGAGTCGTACGCTGGTCGCATGAAGAGCCCCCTGCTGACCCTGCCCGGCGCCGTCCCCGCCGAGGGCCGCGACGAAGGCGTCGCCGCGCACTACGGCGACCTGTTCCGCGAGCAGCGTGCCCTCGCGAATGGTTCCGGCCTCGTCGACCTCTCGCACCGCGGCGTCGTCACCGTCACCGGGAGCGACCGGCTGGCGTGGCTGCACCTCCTGATCACCCAGCACGTCAGCGACCTCGCGCCGGGTCAGGCCACCGAGTCCCTGATCCTCACCGCGAACGGGCACATCGAGCACGCCCTGTACCTCGTCGACGACGGCGAGACCGTGTGGATGCACGTCGAGCCGGGCACGCAGGGCGAGCTGATCGCGTATCTGGAGTCCATGAAGTTCTTCTACCGGGTCGAAGTCGCCGACCGCACCGAGGACTTCGCGGTCGTGTATCTCCCGGCCGGTTCCATCGCCGGGGCGCCGGAGGGTGCCGCCGT
This sequence comes from Streptomyces sp. NPDC058221, assembly GCF_042882365.1. Classification (NCBI taxonomy): domain Bacteria; kingdom Bacillati; phylum Actinomycetota; class Actinomycetes; order Kitasatosporales; family Streptomycetaceae; genus Streptomyces; species Streptomyces sp. NPDC058221. Next base: position 41,546 of record NZ_JBHVWF010000003.1, read on the forward strand.
ACGGGAGACGCCGTACGGCCGCGATCTCTTCCTGCCGCGCGCCGGTCTGGAGACGTACGCGGCGGAGCACGGTCCGGCCGCCGGAGTGCTGGCCTACGAGGCGCTGCGCGTCGAGGGCCACCGCCCGCGCCTCGGTTTCGAGACCGACCACCGCACCATCCCGCACGAGCTGGGCTGGATCGGTACGGCCGTCCACCTGCAGAAGGGCTGCTACCGGGGCCAGGAGACGGTGGCCCGGGTGCAGAACCTGGGCAAGCCGCCCCGGCGTCTGGTCTTCCTGCACCTGGACGGCAGTGAGGTGCTGCTGCCCGGCCACGGCACTCCGGTGCGGCTCGCCGCGGACGGGGCCGAGGGCCGTCAGCTGGGCTTCATCACCAGCTCGGCCCGCCACCACGAGCTGGGGCCGATCGCCCTGGCGCTGGTGAAGCGGAACGTGGCGGTGGACGCGGAGCTGCTGGCGGGCGACACGGCGGCCGCCCAGGAGACGGTCGTCGAGCCGTAGGGCGTGTCCTGGGGCTCCGGCCGCCGGATCAGACCTCGACGACGACGGTGAACGGGCCGTGGTTGGTGAGCGAGACGCGCATGTCCGCCCCGAACCGGCCCGTCTCCACCTGGGCTCCCAGCGCCCGCAGCTGTGCGACCACCTCGTCGACCAGCGGCTCGGCGATCTCGCCGGGGGCGGCCGCGTTCCAGGTGGGGCGGCGGCCCTTGCGGGCGTCCCCGTAGAGAGTGAACTGCGAAATCACCAGAAGCGGTGCATTCACATCGGAGCAGGACTTCTCGCCCTCCAGGATGCGGACCGACCAGAGCTTGCGGGCGAGCTGCGCCGCCTTCTCCGAAGTGTCCCCGTGGGTGACTCCCACCAGCACACACAGGCCCTCGCCGACGATTTCACCGACCACGGCGGGTCCGCTGCCCTCGCCGTCCGCGTCGGTCACCGTGACGCTCGCACCGTCCACCCTCTGTACCACTGCACGCATACAGACCAACCTATCTTGGGCTGAACGGGTACAGAGCATCTCCACCGGCACCCTCGGAGTGGCACCATGCTCGGGAGGCGGTGCGCCGACGCACCGGTCGAGGGGATGGACACAAGCATGAGCACCCATGGAACCGGGCAGTCCCCGGGCACCGTGCCGGTCACGCGTGCCGGCGTCGACAGCAGCACGGGTACGAGTACGAGCACCATGCGCCCACCCGTGCAGCGGACCGGACACGGACCGGACGACGGTCCTGGCGCGCTCCCGCCCGAACTGGGCGCCCTGCGGCTGCCGGAGCTGCGCACACTGCGCCGCGACTCGCAGCGCGACGAGGCCGACCTCAGCTATGTGCGGCGGCTCGTCCAGGGGCGCATCGACATCCTGCGGGCCGAGCTGGCCCGGCGGCGGGACCCGGAGTCACCGGTGGTGGACCGGCTCTCGGAGATCCTCGCCGACACCCCGTCGCTGCACCGCTCCTCCGCCCGGCACGTCACGCTGAGCACGCCGCGCAGCGACGAGTACCGGCAGCTGGCGGCCGAGACCCTCGCCGAGGTCGAACTCTCCGACCTCGACGCCCGTACGGACGAAGAGCTGCACACGGCCATGGGGCGGCTGGTCCGCTACGAGCAGCAGGTCTCCCGGCGCCGTCACCGGCTGCAGCGCACCGCGGACGACTGCAGCGCGGAGATCGCTCGCAGGTACCGTGACGGGGAAGCACAAGTAGACGACCTGCTCGCCTGAGGCAATCCCTCCGGGGGCGGGTTCCGCCCGTCCCCGGAAGGCACCATGACCTCCAGCGCAGCTCCGTCCGCCCTGTCCGACCCGATACCCGTCCCGCCCGTGCTGGCCGAGGTCGTGCGATCCGGTTTCGTCGAGGGCCATCACCGGGGGTCGCTGGTCGTCCTGGCCGCCGACGGCAGCGTCGAGCTGTCCCTGGGTGATCCGGCGGCGCCGGTCTTCCCCCGGTCCTCGAACAAGCCGATGCAGGCCGCGGCGGTGCTGCGGGCCGGGCTCGACCTGTCCGGGGAGCGGCTGGCGCTGGCCGCCGCGAGCCACTCGGGCGAGGGCTTCCACCTCGCTCTCGTACGCAAGATGCTCACCGAGCACGGACTGTCGCCGGACGATCTGCAGACCCCGCCCGATCTGCCGCTCGACCCGGCCGAGGCGGAGACGTATCTCGCCGCGGGCCATGTCCGGGAGCGGATCACGATGAACTGCTCGGGCAAGCACGCGGCGATGCTCGCGGTGTGCGGACAGAACGGCTGGGACCCCGCCACCTATCTCGATCCGGCCCACCCGCTCCAGCAACTGGTCGGGCAGGTGGTCGAGGAGGCGGCGGGCGAACCGGTCGCGGCGGTCGGCACGGACGGCTGCGGGGCACCGCTGATGGCGATCTCGCTGGTGGGTCTCGCCCGGGCGTTCCGTACGTTCGTCACGGCGGCACCGGGCACGGCGGAGCGCCGGGTGGCGGATGCGATGCGCGCCCATCCCGAGTACGTGGCGGGGACCCGCCGCCCCGACACCTGGCTGATGCGCGAGGTGCCCGGCACGCTGTCCAAGATGGGCGCGGAGGCGGTCCAGGCGGTGGCCCTCGCGGACGGCAGGGCGCTGGCCTTCAAGATCGATGACGGCTCGACCCGGGCGCTCGGCCCGGTCCTGGCCCGTGTGCTGGGCCTGCTCGGTGTGGACGCCCCGGTGGTGTCGCGGATAGGCCGGGCGCCGCTGCTGGGCGGCGGCGCGGAGGTGGGGGAGATCCGGGCGGCGTTCTGACCGGCGTTCCGACCCGGGCGTACGGCACTCCCGGTGTGCGGGAAAACCGGGCGACAGTCCGATCCGCCGTGTCTAGCGTGGGGCGCATGACCAGCCTTGACGTCCGTACCATCGCCGAATCCGAGCTCCATGACTGGCTGCGCGCCCTGAACACCGGGTTCCTGCGCGCGCCGACACCGTCGGACGAGGAGGTGACGGGGCGTCTGCCGTATCTGGACATGGCGCGCGTGCAGGGGGTGTTCGACGCGGGGCGGTGCGTGGCGACGTTCCGCTCGTTCGCTCAGGAGCTGACGGTGGTCGGCGGCGCGACGGTGCCGGCCGACGCGGTCACCAACGTCACGGTGTCGCCCACCCACCGGCGTCGCGGGCTGCTCTCGCGGATGATGGCCACGGACCTGGCGGCGGCCAAGGAGCGCGGCGATGTGGCGGCCACCCTGATCGCCGCCGAGTACCCGATCTACGGGCGGTACGGGTTCGGTCCCGCGGCCTGGACCACCGAGTGGGAGATCGACGTCCCCCGGACGGGCCTCGATCCGCGCGGCCGGGTCCCGTCGGCCGAGGACGGCGGCCGGATCGACCTCGTGGACGCGCCGGAGGTGCGCAAGCTGGGCCCGGCGCTCCATGACCGGCTGCGGGGCCGGCAGCACGGGGCGGTGAGCCGCGGCGAGCGCTGGTGGGACCTCGTCACCGGTGAGGTGCTCTTCCCGCACGACAGCTGGACGGAACCGTTCTACGCCGTCTACCGCGCTGCGGACGGCAGCGTCGACGGGCTGCTGATCTACCGCGCCGACGACCACTGGGGCGACGCGAAGCAGCCGCTGAACCGGGCGACGGTGCGCAGCATGATCGCGGTGACCCCGGCGGCGGAGCGGGCGCTGTGGCACTTCCTCTGCTCGGTCGACTGGGTGACCACGGTCCGCACCGGCAACCGCGCCCCCGACGACCTGCTCCCCCTGCTTCTCCCCGACCCGCGTGCGGCCCGTGTGGTGACGCACGCGGACTTCATGTGGGTGCGCGTCCTGGATGTCGTACGCGCCCTGGAGGCCCGCACCTACGCGGTACCCGGCTCCCTGGTCCTGGACATCCACGACGCCACCGGCCTCACCGCGGGCCGCTTCCACCTGGACGCCTCACCGGACGGCGCCACGTGCACCCCGACGACGCGTTCCGCCGATCTCGCCATGGACGTACGCGAGCTGGGCACGCTGTACCTCGGCGACGAGTCGGCCCAGCGGCTGACGGCCCTGGGCCGCGTCGAGGAGCTGGCCCCGGGCTCGGCGGCACTGGCGGACGTGGTGTTCCGGGCGGGGCGGCGGGCTTGGTGCCCGGATGTGTTCTAGGGCGGGCCGGTTCTGGCGGTTCTCAGTGATGACCGCCGGAGCCGAGGATCAGTGCGAGGCCCGTGCAGCCGATGATCATGCACTTGGTGTTGCCCAGCTTGTAGCCGGCCGCCATGAGGGACGCGCTGGCTCCGCCCACCAGGCCGAGCTTCCATTGGACGACTTGTTCGATGGCAAGGGTGATCCAGGGCATGGCGGTCCCTCCTCAGGAGGTGGGGAGCGAGGACGCTCGGGGAAATCTGCCGATGCGCGAGCAGCACCCGTACGACGGTGGACGGGCGAGCGGGGGTGCGGGTGCTCAGATCAGGACCGTGATCGAGAGGCCGCGTATCCGTACAAGGTTGCGACCAACTACCTGAGTTGTTCCCAGTTGGTGCCATCTCATAAACAACTCTTCAACAACTCCCGTTGGATGGTGAGAAGTTGTAGCGTTCTGTTGTGACTCCTGAGCGCACAGCGATGAACGGCAGCCGCAAGCCCTCGCCCGAGGATCTGGCGGACGCGCTGCGGACGCGTATCCGTACCGGCGAGCTGAAGCCCGGTGACCCCCTGCCCACCCAGGCGGTGCTGGCCGAGGAGTTCGGTGTGGACCGGGGTGTCGTCCGGCTGGCGCTGCAGCGGCTCCAGGGGGACGGTCTGCTGACCGCGATCACCCGCGGGGCGCCGCCGAGGGTGGCGAATCTGCCGGACACCCAGGTGCCCCAGCAGACGGCTGCGGTGCTCGGGCACCGGGTGCTGCGCGCCTTCGAGAGCGACGAGGTGACCATCGACGCGCTCTGCCTGACGGCGGAGTCGTTCGTCCCCGCGCTGGCCGAGCCCCTGACCCGCATCAGGGCGGGGGAGCCGGCGCCTCGTTCGGTGAAGGTGCGGGTGCTGCTGCCCGCCCGCGACATCGAACTGGCCTTTCCCCGGCGCGCCGAACCCCGGGACGGCGACGAGTCGGTGCACGAGCGCTGGCTGAGGCTGCGCAACCTTCAGGGGCAGGTGCTGCGGCAGAACCTCGAATCGCTGCGCAGCACCAGTGAGCTGGGGGCCGAAGTGGTCATGAGGGCGCTGCCGTTCACCCCGCCCGTGAAGCTGTATGTGCTGAACGGCTCCGAGGCACTGTTCGCGTACTACACGCTGGAGGAGCGCGAGGAGGTGATCGACAAGGTTCCGACCCAGCTCTTCGACGTTCTCGGCAGCCGCTCGACGCTCTTCCGCTTCGAGAGTTCCGCCGGGGTCCGGGACCAGCTGTTCGTGACGCAGTCCGCGGAATGGTTCGAGAGCCTGTGGAACACCATCGCGACTCCGGTGGATCTGGAGGGCTGACGCTCGCTCTGCCCCAATTGTCGTGACAGGTGCGGTGATTGACGCCCCAGGGCCCATGTTGTTCCGGGCGGCCGAAGGCACTATGGAGGGTGGAATTCTCCAGCGACTGCCGCACTCCCGACGGACGGAGCGATGTGACCCACCCGCACCCGAGGGAGTTGCAGACCCTCTTCGCGTCCGCGAAATGTGTGTTCCTCGACTTCGACGGACCCGTTTGCGATCTCTTCTCCGACCACACGTCCGTCCTGATCGCGGACGTTCTGGTCCAAGAGCTGGTGGCGCTCGGGGCTGATCCCGCACTGGTTCGCGCGCACGAGGGCGGACACGATCCGCTGGCCATACTGAAGGCGGTCGCCGACGCCGGTGCGGGCAGGGCGCTGGTCGCAGGGCTGGAGAGCCGGCTCACGGACGAGGAGACCAGAGCGGCGAAAAGCGCCGATCCCACCCCGGGCGCCGACGAGTTGATACGGCTGCTGCACGAGGCGGAGTACAAGCTGGCGGTGACGACCAACAACTCCGCCCAATCGGTGGCGCGCTACCTCGACAGGCAGGGCACGGCGGACTTCTTCGGTACGGAGGAGCACCGGCGCATACACGGCCGGACGGCCCACCCCATGCGGCTGAAACCGGATCCGGACTGTCTGTTCCGCGCGCTGGAGTCGACCGGATCGGCCGCCGCCGACGCGCTGATGATCGGGGATTCACGGGCCGACCTGCTGGCGGCCGAGGCGCTCGGGGTGCCGTTCATCGGGTACGCGAAGAACGACCGGAAGAGGGCGCAACTGGGCTTCGGGACGGGTGTGGTCGTGCGTCGGCTGCACTCGCTGGTGGAGGTGGTGCGGTGCGCTGTCGCCGAACAGCACTGAGAGAGGGCCGGGGGCGTCCGCCACGCGAGTGGTACGGGCGGATGACTTCGCTGTGAAAAGTACGCGCCCCGCCGAGGGCGCGAGTAGCTTTCCCTCAGCACTCCGTACCACCGAAGGCACCGATACATGGAGGCCGGGCTGTCCGCCGCCGACCCTTCGATCGAGGGCCCGCTCAAGGGCCATCACCACGACACGTATGTCGTCGCGCCCCCCGGCAGCCGCACCCGCGTCAAGCTCCGGGAGCCCCGCAAGGGGCTGCTCTGGTTCGACCGCCGGTGCTTCGCGTCGGAGGAGGAGCTGCTGCGTACGCTGCACGGGCGGGTGACCCGCATCCCCGAGATCATCGAGATCGACCGCGGGATGCTGCTGCAGGGCTTCATCGAGGGGCGCACGCTGGGGCACGGCGTACTGCCGAGCAAGGCCCTGTCCACCAGGCACCGGGCGCAACTCGGCTGCCTGTTCGCCGAACTGACCTCGTTCGACATCCGTGACATCGACGCTCAGCGGCTCTGCGACGGCGCGGACCGCCCCCCGGACGGGGACTCCTGCGGATTCCTCAACCGGCTGCTGCACTTCACCGAGCAGCGGGTGTACCGGGAGCACGGCGCCCCCTACCGCTCGCTGTTCGACGATCTCGGGGTGCGGGAAGGCGCTCTGGACGGTCTCGCGCGGCGCGCCGAGTCGCTGACTGCCCGTTCCTTCTCGCTCGTCCACGGCGATCTGCACCGGCGCAACTTCATCGTCGACGCCGCCGGGGACCTGTGGACCATCGACTGGGAGCTCGCCATGATCGGTGATCCGCTCTACGACCTGGCCACGCATCTGCACCTGATGCGGTACTCGGCCAAGGAGGCGGTCCGGATCGGCCGGCTCTGGCAGCGGTCGGTCGAGGAGCGGCGCCCCGAGTGCGTCAAGGGCTGGGACACGGATCTGGAGGTCCTGCTCGCGTACAAGCGGGCGCAGTCGGTGTACACGGATGTGATCCGGGCCGCGCTCGCCCTGCGTGGTCCGGACGGTGAGCCGAACCTGCGGCAACTGCCCCGGCTGTCCTGGCGGATCCGTGCGGCGCTGGGGGCGGCGCACCGGACCCTCGGGCTGACGCGGGAGCCGGCTGTCCATGAGGTGGCCGCCGCCTGTGTCCGGTGGCTTCGGACCGCGCCGCCCGCAGCGGCGCCGTCCCGATCCGCGTAGCCGGAATTCGGCGTCACCGCGTCCGCACCCTGAACAGCACCCCCGACAGCGCCATCGCCCCCAGCAGGATCCCGCCGGCCCAGGCCAGCGCGATCCAGGGGGAGTTGCCCACCGGCTGGTCCAGCAGGAGGCCGCGCATGGACTCGATCGCCGGGGTGATCGGCTGGTGGTCGGCGAAGCCGTGGAGCCAGCCGGGCATGGAGTCGACCGGGACGAAGGCGCTGCTCGGGTAGGGCAGGAACAGCATCAGGAAGGTGAATCCACCGGCCGCTTCCGGCGTTCTGGCGAGCAGGCCGATCGCCGCCGACAGCCAGGACAGCGCGACGATGTACGCGATCAGGACGGCGAGGGCGGCGAGCCCGCCGGCGAGGGTGGCGGTGGGGCGGAAGCCGATCAGGAGGGCGATGCACAGGACCAGGGCGGTGGAGATCAGGTTGCGGGCCGTGCTTGCGGCGACGTGGCCGGCGAGGATCGGCGTTCCGCCGATGTCGAGGGTCCGGAAGCGGTCGATGATGCCGTTCTTCATGTCCTCGCTGACAGCCACCGCGGTGCCGGCGGAGCCGAAGCCGGCGCACAGGAGCAGGACGCCGGGAACAACGTAGGTGACGTAGGTGAGGTGCGGTACACCGGTCTCAATGGCGCCGCCGAAGAAGTAGACGAAGATCAGCATCAGCATGACCGGCAGCATCAGCGAGGTGACCAGGGCGTCGGTGTTGCGCCGGCTGATGCGCAGTGAACGGGCGGTCATCGTGCCGGCGTTGACGAGCGGGGTCGTGGCTCCGGACAGGGGCCGGGGCGCGGCGGCGGTGGTGAGTGCGTCAGACATGGGTGGCCGGTGTCTCCTTCGTCGCGGTCAGGGCCAGGAAGACGTCGTCGAGCGTGGTGCTGTGCAGGGCGAACCGCTCGACCGCCGTGCCGTCCGGGTCGATCTCGTCGAGCAGCGCCCGCACCTGGGCCGCCGAGCCGTCCGTGGGCAGCCCGAGGGTGAGGGTCCCGGGCGAGTGGTGCACGGCGCGGTGGGTGAGCCGGAGGTAGCCCGCTCGGTCGGCCATGACCAGGTCGAGGCGGTGTCCCCCGACGCGTGACTTCAGCTCGTCCGCGGTGCCCTCGGCGACCTTCCGGCCCCGGTCGAGGACGGCGATGCGGTCGGCCAGCCGGTCCGCCTCGTCCAGGTACTGGGTGGTGAGCAGGACCGTGGCGCCGTCGGCCGCCAGGTCGCGGACCACCTGCCAGAGCTCCTGCCGGCTGCGCGGGTCCAGACCGGTCGTCGGTTCGTCCAGGAAGAAGACCTCCGGCTGCGGACTGCCGACCAGACCGGCCGCCAGATCGAGCCTGCGCCGCATGCCGCCGGAGTAGGTGCGGACACTGCGGCGGGCCGCCGCGGTGAGGCCGAACCGTTCGAGGAGTCCGGCGGCCCGGCGGCGCGCGTCCGCCCGGGAGTGGCCGGTCAGCCGGGCCATCATGCGCAGGTTCTCCTCGCCGGTCTGCGTCTCGTCGACGGCGGCGTACTGGCCGGTGAGGCTGATCGCGCGGCGCACCCGGCTCCGGTCGCCGACGACGTCGTGCCCCGCGACCCGGGCCGTGCCGCTGTCGGCGGTGGTGAGCGTGGCCAGGATGCGCACGGCGGTGGTCTTGCCCGCACCGTTGGGGCCGAGCAGGGCGAAGACGCCGGCGCGGTCGACCCGCAGGTCCAGGCCGTCCAGGACGGGCGGCGCGGCCCCTCCGTAGGACTTGGTCAGGCCGTGGGCCTCGATCATGGTGGCCGGGGGCATGGCTGTGCCTCCTTTCTGCGTACTGCGTACGCGTTATTGAGTAAGGGTTACGCATAACTAGGATGGCCGTCAAGGGAAGGTGGGTTCAGGTGACGGAAGAGAACGGTTCGCAGGGCGGTACGGGCCTGCCGGCCAGCATCGAGGCCGCCTGGGGGCTGCGGGCACGCCCGGTGAAGGGGCCCAAGCCGGGGTTGAGCCTGGAGCGCATCGTGGACGCCGCGGTGGCGGTGGCGGCGTCCGAAGGGCTCGGCGGGGTGTCCATGGGCCGGGTCGCCAAGGACCTCGGCTTCTCGACGATGTCGCTCTACCGGTACGTGGCGGCCAAGGACGAGCTGTATGTGCTCATGCAGGAGGCGGCCATGGGCCCGCCGCCCCCGCTGCCCGCCCTGGAGGAGGGCGCCGGCTGGCGGGAGGCACTCTCCCAGTGGGCGTGGGCGCAGCGCCGGGTCTACCACCGCAATCTGTGGATGCTCCGCGTCCCCATCTCCGGACCGCCCGCGAGCCCGCACTCCGTCGCCTGGTGGGAACAGGGCCTCCAGGCCCTGGAAGGCAGCGGTCTGGGGCCGGGAGACGCCGTCTCCGTCATCCTTCTGGTCAGTGGTTTCGTGCGGAACGAGGCGCTGCTGATGGGTGATCTGGACGCCGTCGTCGAGGCGCGCGGCGTACCGGCGCAGGAGGTCATGGACGGCTACGCCCGCACGCTGACCCGGCTCGTCGACCCCGAACGGCACCCCGCGCTGTCCCGGCTGATGGAATCCGATGTGATGTGGGTCCCGGACGCGCCCGATCACGAATTCCGGTTCGGACTCGCACGGGTGCTGGACGGGATCGACGCCCTGATCCGGGAGCGGGCGCGGGCGAAGCGCCCGGAGGGCGGCGGGGGCGCGGAACGGTAGCGGTGGACGTCAAGTCCGGTTGAGGTCAAGGGCGTACGCTTCATGGTCATGAGCGGAGAGAAGCCCAGGTCCGGTGCGGCGGCGGGCGAGGATGCGTCCCGTGGGCCGAACGCACCCATGAGCCTGCGTGAGCGGAAGAAGCAGCTGACCTATCAGGCCGTCTCCGACGCCGCGATCTCGATGTTCCTGGAGCGTGGTTTCGACAAGGTCTCGGTGGCCGAGGTCGCGGCCGCCGCGGACATCTCCAAGCCGACGCTGTTCCGGTACTTCCCGTCCAAGGAGGACCTGGCCCTGCACCGGTTCGCCGACCACGTGGACGAGTCCGCCCGGGTGGTCGCCGCCCGCGCGGACGGCGAATCCCCGCTGGACGCGCTGCGCCGCCACTTCCTGGACGGCCTGGAGCGGCGCGATCCGGTCACCGGCCTCTGCGACGTTCCGGGGGTGCTGGCGTTCCACCGGCTGCTGTACGGGACACCGTCCCTGGTGGCCAGGCTCTACGCGTACCAGAGCCGGTCCGAGGCCGCTCTCGCCCGCGAGCTGGGTGACCGGGTGCCCGACCGGCTGGCCGCGGGCCAGATCGTCGCGGTCCTGCGCATCCTGGCCATGGACAACTGGCGGCTGATCAGCGAGGGACGGAGCGCGGACCAGGTGTACGGGGGCGCGGTCGAGGCGGCGGAGCTGGGCTTCGTACAACTGCGCTCGGGGCTGGGGCAGTAGGCGGCCCCGGCCGCGCAGTCCGAACGACAGGCCCTAAGGGCTGTCCTCGGCGTGCTGCACCGCTTCGGCTATCTCCCGCACCCGGTCCAGCGTGATCCCGTTCCGCTGTTCCACGGCCAGCGGGTGGTCGGTCGGCTCCAGCTCGATGAGCGGGCGCCGGCCGATCGGGCGGGTGTGCGCGTTGGTCTTGAGATTGGTCGTACGGGGTGAGTAGAGCCCCAGTTCGGTGGTCAGCCAGCCGAAGTACGGCTTCTCGGACTCCCGGCCCGGGGTCTCCCACCTGTCGAGGGCCCGGCCGAAGTTCTCCCGGCTCAACGACACCCAGACACCCCAGGAGAATGGCTCCTGGCTGCCCGCCACGGGTATTTCGATCAGGCCCTTGATGAAGTAGTGCTCGTGTCGGACGATGCACTGATCCGTCGAGAGCATGCTGTCCGGGTCGCTCTCCAGGCTCGCGTCCCAGACGTCGGGCGCCATGGTCGAGTACCCCATCGGGAGTTCCGTGTGGTGTCCGCCGCAGCGGGAGCAGGTGTAGCCGGGGTCGGATGCCATGGGCGGGATCCTAGAGCCTCTCCGCCGGGCGCAGGTGCCGCATGGGCGTCCATACCCGGCGCGGGGGGCTCCCTGCCGTCCCCGCGCCACGTGTTCACTGCGCGGCGGGCATGTCCAGCGCCGTTCCGTACAGCCGGGAGACGCGGAGCCGGATCACCACGCGCCGGTCCGCGACCACCTGGGCCAGGAAGGCCGCCTCCTCGGCCGGGTCCTCGAAACCGGGGGTCATGGCGAGCAGTTCGCGGCTCACCGCGTCGCCCGGTTCGGCGGCCGGCTCCGACACCTCGGCCGTGCCCTCCGCGACCGCGAACGAGAACACGTCCGGGCCGCTGACATGCAGTGCGGCATGCGGATCGGTGCGCAGCAGGCGGGGCTTGAGGCGGTCGGCGGTGCTGGACACGCGCACCACGCGCTCCTGGGCGTCCCAGGTGTAGTGCACGGTCGTCAGATGAGGGTGCCCGGTGCGCCGCACGCTCGCCAGGACTCCGAACTGCTCCTCCCGGAGCAGCCGGGACAGTTCGGCGTCGGTGAGTACGCGCGGGCCGGGGCCGGTGCCGGGGCCGTGCTGCGCTCCGTTCTCGTCGGGCGCGGCCTGCCGGGTGGTGGGGGCGGGCTGTTGTCCGGTCATGGGATCAGGTCCTCGATCGGTCTTCGTGCACGGGCGGACGGGTCGTGGGTGGCGGACGGCGCCCCCGGTCAGACCGTGGTCGTGGTCGTGTCGGTGCGGTGGGCGGTCCCGGACTCCGGCCCGCCCACCCGGTGTTCGGATTGGGGCCGGGTGCCGGGCTCCGGCCGCCTGAGCACCGTGAACGCGACGACGAAGGCTGCCGTGAGCAGTCCGCCGCCGACCGCGAACGCCAGGTGGTAGCCGCCGGTCAGCGCCTCCGCCCGGTCGCGCCCCTCCGCGAGGAGCGTGTCGGTGCGGGAGGCCGCCAGGGTGGAGAGGACGGCGACGCCCGTCGCCATGCCGATCTGCTGCGTGGTGTTGAACAGGCCCGAGGCGAGCCCGGCGTCCTCCTCGCCGGCCCCGGACATGCCGAGCGCGGTGAGCGCCGGGAGTGCGAGGCCGAAGCCCGCGGCGAGGAACATCAGCGGCAGCAGATCGGTGACGTAGTGACCATGGGCGGGCACCCGGGTGAGCAGGCCGAGCAGGGCGATCAGCAGGGCGAGCCCCAGAAGCAGTACGTTCCGGTCGCCGAACCGCGCGCTCAGCCTGGCCGAGACGCCGAGTGACACGGCGCCGATCACCGCCGCCGCGGGCAGCATCGCGAGGCCGGTGGCGGCGGCGCCGTGGCCGAGCACCCGCTGGAGATAGAGCGCGACCAGGATCTGGAACGAGAACAGCGCGGCCACCATGAGCATCTGGACCAGATTGGCGCCGGAGACGCTCCGCGACCGCAGGATGCGCAGCGGCAGCAGGGGCGCCGGTGCGGTGGTCTGCCGGACGACGAACGCGGCGAGCAGGGCCAGCGCGAGTGCGCCGAGGCCGAGGGTGTGCGCCGACAGCCACCCGTATGTCCCGACTTCGACGACGGAGTAGATGCCGAGCATCAGCCCCGAGGTGACGAGGACGGCGCCGAGGATGTCGGCGCCGGCGGCGAGGCCGGGTCCGCGGTCGGCGGGGAGCACGCGCACGGCGACGAGAAGGGCCGCGATCCCGATCGGCAGGTTGATGAGGAAGATCCAGTGCCAGCCGACGGCGTCGGTGAGGACCCCGCCGAGCACCTGGCCGATCGACGCCCCCGCCGCTCCGGTGAAGCTGAACACGGCGATGGCCCTGGTGCGTTCGCGGCTCTCGGTGAACAGGGTGACGAGGATGCCCAGGCCGACCGCGGAGGCCATGGCGCTGCCGGCGCCCTGGAGGAAGCGGGCCGTGATCAGCAGTCCGGGTGAGCCCGCCGCACCCGCCAGCACCGAGGCGGCGGTGAAGACGGCGGTGCCGGCCAGGAACATCCGCTTGCGGCCGATGAGGTCGCCGAGCCGGCCGGCGAGCAGCAGTAGACCGCCGAAGGCGATCAGGTAGGCGTTCACGACCCAGCTGAGACCGGCGGGCGAGAACCCGAGGTCGTTCTGGATGGCGGGCATGGCCACGGTCACGATCGAGCCGTCGAGCACGGTCATCAGCAGGCCGGTGGCGATCACGCCGAGCGCGAGACGGTGCGAACGGGCGGTTGCCGGTGCGGCGGCAGGCGGGCCTGCGGTCGGGTCGGCAGGCGTGCGGGCAGGCAGATGTGCGGACATCGGACTCTCCTGTCGGTCGGGTCGACAAGAGAGACGCTAACAGATGGTTTTGTTGCAGACTATTTCTTTCGGTTCTGTTTTCGTGGATATCGCGGGCCGGGTGTGGGGCCGGAGCGGGGTCGGACGTGGGCGCGGGTGCGTCTACTTCTGGCTCTGCCGGGCCCGGCGGGCCGCCCCCGGGGTCTCGGCCGGGGTGGACAGGTGCTCTTCGGCCAGTCGGCCCAGGGCGCGCAGAAGCGTCTCCCGGTCGCCGCGCTCCAGGCCGGCCAGGGCGTCCCTGTGTACCCGGTCCACGATCTCCTGGCTCCTCGCGGCGACCTCGGCGCCCTTCTCGGTGACGGCGATGATCCGCGCCCTCCGGTCCCGGCTGGAGGGTCGCCGCTCGGCGAGGCCCGCGCCCTCCAGGGCGTCCACCGTCACCACCATCGTGGTCTTGTCCATGTCGCCGATCTCGGCGAGCTGGATCTGGGTGCGCTCCTCCTCCAGGGCGTGGACCAGGACGCAGTGCATCCGTGCCGTGAGCCCGATCTCGGCGAGCGCCGCCGACATCTGGGTCCGCAGGACGTGGCTGGTGTGGTCCAGGAGGTAGGAGAGATCCGGTGCGGTGCGTGTGGGTGCCATGGCGGTCATGCCTGTCAGGGTAACAATTCGGACTGTGGCGGATCGTCCGCAAGCGGACTGTCCTGGCGCCGCGGCCCGGCCGGCCCGGAAATATTTCGCTGGCCGATCCCTTTCCGGCCCCGCAGAGTGTCCGTATGACGCCCACCGAAGCCGTCTTCCTGCCCGGCCTCCAGCTCTCCCGGATCCTGTACGAGGAGGCGGTGCGGCCGGTTCTGGACGCCGCCTTCCCCGGGCTGCCGTACGCCGCTGCGCGGATCGGGCCCGGTTCCGAGGTGCTCGGCTTCGACACCGCCCGGTCGGCCGACCACGACTGGGGCCCGCGGCTGGACCTGTTCCTCGCGGCGGACGACGTCGCGGCACACGGCGACACGATCAGACGGCTCCTGGCGGACCGGCTGCCCAAGGAGATCCGCGGCTGGCCCACCCACTTCCGCCCCGCCGACGATCCGCTCGACCCGGTCGGGCACATGGCGGCGACCGACGGACCGGTCAACCACCGCGTGGCCGCGCACGACATCGCCGGCTGGCTGACCCGGGAGGCCGGCTTCGACGCGTCGGCCGCCGAACCGTCCGTACGGGACTGGCTCGCGATGCCCCAGCAGCGCCTCGCCGGGATCACCGGCGGCGCGGTGTTCCGCGACGGCCCCGGACTCCTCACCACCGCACGGCGGCGGCTGGCCCGGTACCCCGGACAGGTGTGGCGGTACCTGCTGGCCTGCCAGTGGCAGCGGATCTCCCAGGAGGAGGCGTTCGTCGGACGCTGCGCCGAGGTCGGTGACGAACTCGGCTCCGCCGTGGTCGCGGCCCGGCAGGTGCGCGACCTCATGCGCCTCAGCCTGCTCCTGGAGCGGCGGTACGTGCCGTACAGCAAGTGGCTGGGCAGTGCGTTCGCCCAACTCGACGCGGCCCACGCCCTGTTGCCGTCCCTGCGCGGGGCGCTCGCGGCGACGGACCACCCGGAGCGGGAACGACACCTCTGTGCCGCGTACGAGGCGGTGGCGGTCCGGCAGAACGAGAGCGGCCTCGTCGACCCGGTCGACCCGTCGCCCCGCCCGTACCACGGCAGGCCGTTCCTGGTCCTGCACGCGGAACGCTTCGCCCGCCCGCTGGCCGCCTCGGTCACGGACCCGGAGCTGCGGGGCCGGCCGCTGACCGGGAGCGTGGACCAATGGGCGGACAGCACCGACCTGTTGATGGGGGCGGGCGGGGACGCGCTGCGGGCTGCGGGGGCGGCGCTCGCCCGCGACTGAGGGGGCGAGGGGCGGGGTGGCACGCGGCCGGGTCAGGCGTCGCCCCTGAGCCGGTCGCGCTGGATGCGGTGGGCGAGGGTGCGGCGTACCGAGGGTGAACCTGCCGGGGCGGCAGCCGGGCGTGGCGGCAGGTCGAGTCCCCGGCTGATCTCGTCGTACGCCTCCCGGTGGGCGGTCAGCTCCGCCCCGTGACGGCGCAGATCGTCCTCGACGAGCCGCCGCAGCTCGTCCACGCTCTCCGGGGTGAACCGCTTCCTGCCGCGGCTGAGGGCGGCGACGCAGCGGCTGCACCGTGCGGTGCCGGCGTGCGTCTCGGAGATGTCCTCGGCCAGGCCCCACAGGCGTCCTTCGAGCCACGGCACGTCGTGCTGGCGAAGCGAGAGGTCCATCGGGGGCTCCGGATCGGCGGAGCGGTACTTCGTCACCTGCTTGGACACGGCGGGCTGGCTCATGTCGGTGAGCCGGGCGATACGGTCCTGCGTCCAGCCGAAGCCGATGAACAGCTTGATCATCTCGGAGCGCAGCTTCCGCATCTCCTCGCCCGCGCGGATGACGTCGTTCATCCCGGCGAGCATCCGCTCGGCCTGTTCCTCGGTCAGCGCCCCCGCGTCCCGGCCCCCGGGACTCTCCCGCATGTTCTTCTCTCCGCCTGCCACAACCAAGTTATACACCCTGACCAGTCGCCTATAACCAGGTTGTACAACTGGGTTATGGGTGGCAGGATCGCCTGTATGGCCACCTTCTGCGCGTCCGACGGAACCCGGCTCGCCTACCGCACGTACGGGGACGGTGAACCGCTCGTCTGTGTCCCGGGCGGTCCCGCGGACTCCCGTTACCTGGGTGAGCTCGGCGGCCTGTCCGGGCACCGCCGGCTGATCGTCCCGGACCTGCGCGGCACCGGGCGCTCCGCGGTTCCCGAGGATGCCGCCTCCTACCGCTGCGACCGCCTCGTGGACGACATCGAGGCCCTGCGCGCACACCTCGGTCTTCCCCGGACGGATCTGCTCGCGCACTCGGCCGGCGCGAACATCGCGACGCAGTACGCGGCCCGGTTCCCGGGGAACGTCGGCAGGCTCGCACTGATCACCCCCAGCACCCGCGCCGTCGGCATCGAGATCACCGGGGAGGCCCGCCGCGAGCTCGCGGAGCTCCGGAGGGGCGAGCCGTGGTACCCGGCGGCGTCCGCCGCGCTGGAGGCGATCACCCGGGGAACGGGTGGCGACTGGGAGGCCGTGGACCCGTTCCTCTACGGCCGGTGGGACGCGGCCGCCCGCGAACACTGCGCGGCGAGCCGGCCGGACAACCCGGAGGCCGTCGCCGGCTTCGGGGCCGAGGGGGCCTTCGACCCGGACGCCACCCGCGCGGCGGTCGCGGCCTTCGGCGCCCCCGTCCTGCTGCTGGCCGGGGAGTACGACCTGAACAGCCCGCCCCGGGCGGTGGCCGAATACGCCGCCCTGTTCCCCGATGCCGCGCTCGTCGTGCAGCCGGGGGCGGGGCACTACCCGTGGATCGATGACGCCGGCCGGTTCGGGACGACGCTGTCCGCGTTCCTCGCCCGGTCGTAGGGGATTTCCAACGCCCCTGCGCGCAGCTGGAGTTCAGCGGCGCCCGAGCAGTTCCGCGATCCGGATGAAGCCGTCGGTGCCGTGGCCCTCGTCGACGGCCCGTCGGGCCAGACGCTCGGCCGCCCGCATGACGCCCGTGTCGATGCCGTGGGCCTCCGAGGCGGCGGCGATATGGGCCATGGAGGAGGCCGCCGAGGTGAGCGGATTGTCCGTGCCGGAGAAGTCCCCGTCGTCCAGCGCCTGTGCGTAGCTCTCGAAGAGCGGTGGCAGGACGGCGCCGATTCCCTGGGCGAACGGCGCCAGTTCGCGCGCCGTGATCCCTTCCGCCCGCGCCAGTGCCAGCGCGTGCGCGAAGCCGTTCATCGCGGTCCAGAAGATGTCGAGCAGCGCGATGTCGTGCGCCGCCGCCCGGCCGATCTCCTCGCCCAGATGCGTGTGGGTGCCGCCCAGGGCGTCCAGGATCGGCCCGGCCTCCCGGTAGAGCTCTGCCGGGCCACTGTGGATGAAGACGGCTGCCGGTGTCCCGATGGTGGTGGTCGGCGTCATGATCGCGCCGTCCAGATAGCGGATCCCCTGACCGGCGGCCCAGCCCGCGGTGGAGCGGGCCCGGCCGGGGGTGTCGGCGGTCAGGTTCACGACCGTTCGGCCCTCGGCCGCAGCGCTGGCCGGGCCGCTTCGCAGGACGGCGTCGGCCGCGTCGTAGTTCACTACGCACACCACGGTCAGCGGGCTCGCGGCGATCGCTTCCGCGGCCGACGGGGCGGCGGTCGCTCCGCGTGCGACCAGCTCCCGGTCCCGGCCAGGTGTGCGGTTCCAGACCGTGGTGCGCAGCCCCGCGTCCAGGAACGCACGGGCCAGGGAACGGCCCATCGGGCCCAGGCCGAGCACGGTGACGGCAGACTGTTCGGAGTGTGTGGACATGGTTGAACTCCATTGAGGACGTTGGCGAAAGTGGTGGACAGGCCGAGATGACGCGCAGCCGTGCACAGGACCCGAATGTCTGCGGAGTGACGGCCGCGATCGCGGTGATCGACGGCAAGTGGAAGACCGCCCTGCTCTGGCTCCTGGAGGCAGGACCCTGCCGCCCCGGGGAGCTGCGGCGCAGGCTGCCGGGACTCAGCGAGAAGGTGCTGACGCAGGGGCTGCGCGAGATGGAGGACGACGGACTGGTGCACCGGGAGGTGTACGACGTACTGCCGCTCAGGACGGAGTACTCCCTGACGCCGTTCGGGCGGGAGCTCTCCGAGGCGCTGGCGCCCCTGTCCGACTGGGGCCACCGCCGCCTGGAACGGCTGGGCGGGGCCTCTTCACCCTCCTGACGTGGGCGGCACGGAACGCCATGGCCCCCTTCCTCCGGCCGGTCGCGGCGTCCCGCCGTCTTCCGTGACCAGGTTCGCCCGGGGCGGCGCGGCTGCCAAGTACCCACTAAAAGGTGGGTGGGTGGGCCGGGGCAAGGGCGCGGTGAGGGCCCCTCTCCTCAGGACGGCTGCGGCTGCTCCCGCAGTCCCCGAAGGAGCAGGTCCACCAGCCTGCGGGGGTCGTAGCGGGGGTCGCTGTCCGGGCCCGCGCAGAGGTTGCCGATGCCGCGCATCAGCTCGTAGGCCTGCGTCCCCGGCCTGATCTCGCCGGCCTCGGCCGCGGCGTCGAGCAGCTGCGCGCAGGCGGGCATCAAGCGGTCCAGGAAGTAGGTGTGCAGCGACTCGAATCCGCTGCTGTCCGACTGCATCGCGTTGGCGAGCCCGTGCTTCGTGACCAGGAAGTCGACGAAGAGGCCGACCCACTCACGCAGTGCGTCGTACGGGGAGGGCGTGCTCGCCAGCAGGCTCGGGCCTGCCTCGGCGCACGCCTCGACCTGGTGGCGGTAGACGGCGACGACGAGGTCCGCCCGGGTCGGGAAGTGGCGGTAGATCGTCCCCATCCCGACGCCCGCCTTCGCCGCGATCTGCCGGATCGGCGCGTCGACACCGGAGGTCACGAACACCTCGGCCGCGGCGGTGAGCAGCGTCTGCTGGTTGCGCAGCGCGTCGGCCCGCTTGCTCCGGGCCGGAACATCCCCGGACTGGCCTGTCGTGGGCACGGCGCTCTCCTTCGGACGGTCCGACGGTCGTTGACAAAACGGAACACTGTTCCGTATCGTAATTGGAACGGTGCTCCGCTTTGAGTCTAGCGGAGGCCGGTCACTCCTGACCGCTCGCGCGCCGCCGTTCACCGCCTGCCCCCTCAGGGGCTGCCGGGGCCGGTGGCCGGGGGTGGCAGGGGCCATTGAAGGGACACACACCATGACCGAATCCACTGACGCATCCGCCACGTTCCGCTCGCCCGCCCAAGTCCTCTCGGTCGCACCGGTGGTGCTTCCGGCGCCCGGCCGGGCCGTGGACCTGGAGCTCCGGGTCTCCGCCCCCGTGACCGGGGACGCCCTGCCGGTCATCCTCCTCTCGCACGGCCAGGGTCACTCGGACCATCTCTCCTCGCTGAACGGGTACGCCCCTCTCGTCAACTTCTGGGCGGCGCACGGCTTCGTCGTGATCCAGCCCACCCACCTGAGCTCGGCGACCCTGAGCCTGGATCCCGAAACCCCCGGCGCCCCGCTGTACTGGCGCTCGCGCGCCGAGGACATGACGCTCGTCCTCGACCGGCTCGACGAGATCGAGGCCGCCGTCCCGCAGCTCCGCGGGCGCCTGGACCACGACAAGGTCGCTGTGGCCGGACACTCGATGGGCGGGCAGACCGCGAGTCTGCTGCTGGGCGCCCGGCTGACCGATCCGCAGGACGGGAAGGTGGCGGCACCGGCCGACCCCCGGATCAAGGCCGGTGTGCTGCTGGCCGCGCCCGGCAGGGGAGGCGACGCCCTCAGCGAGGCCGCGGCCAGGAACTACCCGCTCTTCCTGACCATGGACTTCTCCGGGATGCGGACACCCGCGCTCGTGGTCGCGGGCGACAACGACGACTCGCCCCACCTGACGGTCCGGGGCCCCGACTGGCACGCCGACCCGTACACGCTCTCCCCGGGCTCCAAGTCCCTGCTGACCCTGTTCGGCGGGGAGCACGGTCTCGGGGGAGTGTCCGGATACGACGTAGCCGAGACCACGGACAGCGACCCCGCACGGGTCGCGGCGGTCCAGCGGCTCACCTGGGCCTACCTCCGTACGGAGCTCTACCCCGGGGACGACGCCTGGCAGAGGGAGTGCGATGCGCTGGCGGCCGACCCGGACCCGCTCGGACGGGTGGAGTCCAAGTAGTCCCGGGGCAAGGGCGGCCGGCGGTGTATCAGCGGTCCGCGAGGGCCGCCAGCAGCTCGGCGGCGGGCTTCGGGTGGACGAGCCAGTGCAGATGGCTCCCCTGGAGCGTCCGGACGTCGAAGGGGTTGCCGGGGGTGAGCGCGTCGGCTTCGCGGATCATGCGGTCCTGCACGGCGGTCGGAACGCTGGCGTCGGCGGCCAGGCGCACATAGGTCCTGGGGACCCGGCCCCAGGTCGCGGCCTGTGCCCGGTCGGCGGACGTACCGGCGTCGAGGTTCTCGTCGGGCTGGAAGGAGTTCAGGAAGGTCCGGAACTCGTCATCGGTGAGGTCGGCGGCGAACGCTTCCTTGAACGCGGCGAGAGCCAACGGGTCGGCCGTACGGAAGTTGGTCCGCAGCAGGCCGAGTTCGGCCGGGTTCCCGACGAGCGTGCCCGCGAAGCCGCTCGTGTCGACGTCCGCCATCTCCGGCTGGGCGTAGTAGCCGCCCACGTCCAGATCGACCGGGCACCAGGCGGAGACGTAGACGATCCGGTCGATCAGCTCGGGCCGGGCGTTGGCGACGGCGGTGGCCGTGATGCCGCCCCGGCTGTGGGCGACGAGGACGGTGGGCCCGTTCCGCCCGGCCCGTTCGAGGACCTCGATCACGCGGGCGGCGTTGTCGGCGAGCGTGACTCCCTTGATGCTCCCCGGTTCGGCCGCGAGGGCGTCGAGGTCCTGGGGGGTCTGGTAGGCCGCCGGGAAGGTCGCCTCGAATCCGTGCCCCGGAAGGTCGACCGCGGCCGAGCGGTGTCCGAGCAGGGCGAGTTCGGCCTGCAGCGGTGCGAACGAGAACGAATTCGCGAAGGAACCGTGGACAAGAACGAAGGTCGGCAGATTCTGCATGCCTCAGCCTCCAACAGGGCGATCTCCGGGGCAAGATCGAGGAGGGAGAGAGCGGAGGGGAATTCGGGTGGTTCAGCGCAGGCCCGCCCCGCGGGCCTGCGCTACGCCGACCGCAGGGTGAGCAGCGTGATCTCGCTGGGCGCGAAGATCCGGAACGGAGGACCCCAGTAGCCGGAACCCCGGCTCGTGTAGAGCTGGGTCCGCTCTCCGTGCCGGCTGAGGCCGTGCACCACCGGCTGGTCGAGCCGGACGAGGTAGTGGAACGGCCAGA
Organism: Streptomyces sp. NPDC058221; assembly: GCF_042882365.1. Lineage (NCBI taxonomy): Bacteria > Bacillati > Actinomycetota > Actinomycetes > Kitasatosporales > Streptomycetaceae > Streptomyces > Streptomyces sp. NPDC058221. The sequence goes on from NZ_JBHVWF010000003.1 coordinate 63,011, forward strand.
TCTGGCCGCCGTGGGTGTGCCCCGAGATCTGCAGGTCGATGCCGGCGCTCGCGGCCTCCCGGACGTACTTGGGCTGGTGCGCGACGAGCAGGACCGGCAGGTCCGGTTCCGTCCCCGCCAGTGCGCCGTCCAGGTTCGCCCGGTGGCCGGCCAGCCCGGAGGACGCGGCGGTCATGTCGTCCACACCCGCGAGCACGAGCCTGTCCCCGCCCCGTTCGACGACGACGTGGCGGTTGTGCAGCGTCTCCCACCCCAGACCCTCCATGAGGTCGAGCCAGCCCTGGGCCTCGCTGCCGTACTCGTGGTTCCCGGTGACGTACACCTTCGCCAGCCGTGACCGCATCGTCCCGAGCGGCGCGGCCTGCTCCCGGCGCTGCTCCGGGGTGCCGTCGGCGATGTCGCCCGCGTGGCAGACGACGTCGGCGTCCAGCTCGTTGACCGCATCGGCGACCCGCGCCGACCAGCCGGCCCGGTCGAACGGCCCGTAGTGGGTGTCGGCCACCACGACGACCCGTGTCCCGTCCAGGCCACGGCCGAGCCGCGGAAGGGTGACATCCCGCCGTACGATCCGCGGCAGGCGCATGGCCTCGCGGTACCCCCAGGCCAGCAGGCCGGCCCCGACGACCGCGACGGCAACGGCCACGATCCTGGACCGGGCCGGGTCGCCGACACCGGACACCATCAGGACGAGCCGCAGCAGGGCGCCCGGCACCGACCAGGCGAACAGCACCCAGATCACCCCGAGCGTGGTGTCCGCGACGCGCGCCGCCCGGTCGGACCGCCGGCGCCCGTGCCCCATGACCATCAGGAACGGGAAGGCGAGCAGGGCGGCGGCGAAGACGACCGTGCCGGTCAGGACCACCGGGAGCGGCCAGTCGGTGTGGGAGGAGAACAGCGTCCACCAGGGCAGGAAGAACAGGGCGACGAGTACGACGACGAGTATGAGGACCCGGCGCAGCATCCGAACGCGGCCCGCACCCCCCGAAGCCCGCGACGGCTCTTCGTCTGCCGGCCGGCGGTCCCCGGGCGCGACCGTGTCCGGCCCTGCGTCGAGGCCCGCAGGTGCGGCCGCCTCCGATGAGTGCGACTCGTGGTCTGTCACTTCGCTGCCCCTCGCGTCTGTGGTCCGGCCGGTCCCCATCATCCGGCATGGCGGTCCGCCACCTGCAGGGGCTCCGCACCACACCGCCCAGGCCCGGGCGCCGCACGGTCTCCCGGACCGGCACCCTCATCAACGTGCGGGCCCGAACGGGGAGGGCGGTGCGGTCTTCTCGCCGGGGCGCGGTGGGCCAGGCGTGGCTGCTGCTGTCGGCCACGCGCCGCATCACCGTGGCGTCCGGCATGGCCAACATCGCCTTCCGCGACCCGACGTGGCCACGGGACACGTCGCCACGTACATCTCGATGGCGCCGCACCAGGAGGCGAACGTACGGCGGCTCGGCTTCGGTGACGAGGACATCGGCTGCGGCCCGAGCCGTCGGCTGGTGGACGCGATTGTCGTGCGGGCAGCCAAGTGAAGTAGAGGCCCGTGACCTGTATGAATGCCCGGCGGTTCGCGACTGCCGATGGCTGCCGATCTCGCATGGTCCGGCTTTCGGGGAAGTCCTGCTCGCCGTGGAGACGGAAGACCTGGCGATCGTCGGCCCCGTGACGACATTTGTACAAGACCGAGGGCCGGCGACCCGGGCATGCTCCCGCGTATGAGTATCTCCGACAGTAAGCAGGTGCACGGGATGCACGTGGTCCACGACGGCCCGCGGGAGGGGACGCCGCTGGTGCTCATCCACGGATCGGGGGCCTCGGGCAGCTCCTGGGGCCCGGTGGTGCCGGCGCTGGCCGACCGGTATCACGTCATCCGGATCGACCTCCCGGGCCACGGTCAGTCCCCGCCCGCGCCGTCGTACGAGGTGCCCGAGCAGGCGGCCGGCCTGGCCGCGGTGCTGGATGAGCTCGGCCTTCGTTCCGTCACCGTGGCCGGGCACTCCAGCGGCGGATACATCGCCACCGCGCTCGCCGAACAGCGCCCGGACCTGGTGGGTTCCCTCGCACTGATCAGCAGTGGCCCGAGTCCCGACGCGCTCCTTCCGCAGCCCGCCATCCTTCGGGCCCTGATCGCCCCGCCGCTCGGTCCGCTTCTGTGGAGAGTCCGTTCCGACGCGATGCTCCGCCGGGGGGTGACCGCGGTGTGCAACCGCCCGGTGGACATTCCGGACGACATGGTCGCCGAGGTGCGGGGCATTGACTACCGCACGTTCAGGACGGTGCTGCGCCAAAACGGCGCATACATTGCCGAGCGGAGCCTGCCCGCGCGCCTGAGCGCACTCGGCGTCCCTGTTCTGGTGATCTTCGGCGCTGCCGACCGCCGTTGGGATCCGTCTTCGGCACACCACTACGACACGGTGCCGAACACACGAGTCGAGCAGCTGCCCGAAGTCGGGCATTTCCCCATGCTCGAAGCACCGGAGGAGACCGGCGAGTTGCTCCTGCGCTTCGCAGAGACGGGCCGCTGACCCCCATCGCCTAGCCTGTTGCTGTGAGGTTCACCGAACCACCACCTGACTGGGCGGCGGCGGAGGTTGTCGTGCCCCGCCGGCCGGGCCGGCTGCCGGGGGTCAGCATGGCCGGGTTCCGCCAACGCGCTCCGGCGCGCGTGCATATCGCCATGGTCGCGCACCCCTCGGTCACTCTGTTCGTGGACCTGAGCGACGAAAGCGGCCTGAGCTACGACGCCCACGGCCGACGCCTACGCGGCAGCGCGCTCGTTGGACTGGTACCGGGTGATCTTCGGCTCGGAGGCCGGGCGGCCGGGCGGATCGAGTGCCTCCAGATCCGGTTGTCGCCGGTCCTGGCGGTTGCGGTGTTCGGCGCATCGGCCGAACTCAGCGGGGCGGTGGTCTCCCTTGAGGACGTCTGGGGCCGCGACGCAGGGCGAGCCGAGGAAAGGCTGCGGGCCGCCGCGTCGTGGGACGAGCGGTTCACGATCGCAGTGGATGCCCTCGGCCGACGGATGAGCGCGCGCCCGTCGCTCGATCCAGAGGTGACCGCCGCCTGGAGGCTGATGCGCGCCAGCCGGGGGCGGGTGCGCGTCGACAGCCTGGCGAACGAGGTGGGATGGAGCCGTAAGCGCCTGTGGTCCCGCTTCCGGTCCCAGATCGGCCTCACCCCCAAGCACGCCGCCCGGCTGGTGCGCTTCGACCACGCTGCCCATCTCCTTGCGGCGGGTGACGCCGCCGCCCGGGTGGCGGCCGCAAGCGGCTACGCCGACCAGGCCCACCTCCACCGCGAGGTCAAGGCGTTCACCGGGGTGACGCCCACCGCCGTAGCCGCTGCGCCGTGGCTCGCTATCGATGACGCGGCGTGGCCGACGCACCTGACACCGTCGCCCCCTCCGGTCCGGCACGTTCCGGCGAAGTGAGCTGAGGTCCCACGAGGGATGTGACTACTCGCGATAGTTGGCATCGAGCAGGTGGCCCGACCTGCGGTTCCGTGAGAAGTTCGCAGCTCCAGTTGGCGCAGAACGCTCGCTCTACTTGTCACATGCGTTCATTGCTCGATCTTGTTGGCGCCAGTTTCGAAGATCGCTGACGTTCACCGGTCGAGGCCGATTGAGTGGTGCTGTTGGTGAGCGGCAGGGGGTGGTGATCGTGTGGGCTGCTGGGGTTGAGCGGGGCGAGCTGTGGTCGCATCGGTGCAGTTGGGAGGACCTGCTCCTGCCCACCGTCGTCGACAGCGGACGTGGAGACCTTGACCAGTGCGAGGGGTGGACGCGCCGCTGGACGGCGACCTGGCGCTACGCCGCGGTGAGGTGGTCAGTCCGGTGGCGAAGGGTGGTCCCGGTTCGCCGACCTGCGCTCGGCCACCTTCAAGGTGGGGACGTACCGCTGTACCTCACTGGCCGCGTAAGCGTGTACGCCGGCACCAAGTGAGCACGGCTTGATTGTCCGGGCGGTCTACCCCGATCAGTGGTGGGAAGCGAAGGGCATAGCGTCAGCCCATTCCCAGAACGCGCCGGCTTCGGCCACCTCGCGCTCCATCGCTGCGAACAACTTCGAAGGGTTCGCCTGCGGAGGGACATCGACCGCCACGTGGCGGTCTCCGTTCCATTCGCTCAGCAGGCCGGCAGCATCGATTTCGGTCTTGATCCGAGTGGTTGCTTCGATCACCCGCTCCGGATCCGGAGCGGGCATGAGGAGCATCCGCAGGACACGATGCTGCGAGAGTCCCACGACCTCACTGACCTGGTCATCCTCCGAGAGGACCACGTAGTCTCCGAGAGCCAGCCCGTACGCGCAGAACGGGAGGCAGGCGATGGAGAAGGTGCCGTCATTGAGGGGTTTCAGCCAGAGCTGTTCCATTTGGCCATCCAGCCCAAATGGGGTCAGATCTGCGCGGGCGATGTAATTGCTCTGGGCCCGACCGACTGGTTCGTCATGGACGATGAACCTCGGCATGTGATCCCCTCCCTTTCGGCTCGCAGCAATAATGCCGTCGCCGTTCAGCCGCGAGGTCAGAGGCCCTGTCGAGCGGGCCAGGGGCGACCATCCGGGGCTGCCCCGGCTGGCCGGCCAGCCTGCACATAGTCCTGGTACTCGTGGTCGGCCATGCCCTGGTTCGCCCATCGCTGCCGTGTGGCTCCAGTGCGGGATTCGGCAGCTTCCAGGGCAGACGCCGGGTCGTCCGCACTCGCCAGCAAGAGGCCGAAATCCTCTTCCTCATCGTCGAGAAGAGGTGGCAGCGACTCCAAGTCGTAGGTCTGCGGATCACTGTCGAGAACAGCATGGAAGTACACCGTGTAGACGCCCCTGGCCGGCCGCACCTCGACGTAGCAGACGCCGGGCCGGTCTGAGTTTCCAGCCGGTCCGAGGAACTGCTCGACGGCGCGGCCGCGCTTGAGGGCATCGAAGGCGAATGGTTCCGACAAGTAGCGCACGACGAAACCCTACGGCTTTCCGGCGGTGGCGTTGGGGGGCGAGGCACGATGGGTGTCACCCGTTCCTGTGGGTAAACGGCGTGACTTCTATAGGGCTGGCCCAATTGCACATCAGCGGGCCAGGATCATCCTGTGATGCGCCACGCCCATGAGGATGCCGAACTGCTGGCCCTGGTCAGCCGATACGTCACGCCCGAGCGCCGCTATCTGAAGCTCGGCGGCAGCGTGTTGCGCATGCGCAGTCCTGGGTGCGACCGATTCGTGCGAGCTCTTGGCGAAGACGCGCGACTCATCGCCCCGGACGAGATCACCACGCTTCTTGGGGGCGGGTGGCGTGAGCGGAAGACCGCCGCATGGCTCATCGCCGTCGGCCGCCGGACCGAGTTTCGTGAGCGACTCGGTGAGCTGCTGATGGCGAGCGAGGTCTGCTGCGTGGGGTTGGCGTACTGCGTGGCCTTGGCCGGCTTCGGCACTCCCCGCGACGCCGATCTGCTGGCCGCCTATCTTGATCGCTACCTTCGCCGCCCCGACCTCGACTACGACCAGACCGTAGCCATGGGAGCTCTCGTGTTCACCGCCCTGAACCTCGGAGGTGACCAAGCCGCTCGTTTCCTGGGCCCGGATGGCATGTGGGAACAGTGGCTCCACGACGCGCCCCACATGCAACACACCCCGGAGCCTGCCACCTACCTGAGCCTGATCCGCCGACTCTGCGCCTTCGTCGACGAATGCGCGGAAACGCAATGACCGCAGCCTCTTGGCTGTACGTCGTGACAGCGGCTGTGGGGATCACCGCGCCTCGTGTCCTGTCGCAGTGCAGCTGACAGATCGTGGGCCGCTGACCTGCTGGGTTGCCATGTCGTTTGTTTAAGACCCCGGGGGGGGGGTGGAAAAAAAAAAAGTGTTAGCGGATGGGGCCGGGTTTGGGGGGGGGACGCAAAGCCCGGGGGCGCATGAGGCACGGAGGGAGGTTGGAGCAGGCGCCCCGCG
>NZ_JBHVWF010000003.1:68940-103641 GCF_042882365.1 Streptomyces sp. NPDC058221
GCGACCCCGCCCCGCGTTCCGTCGACGCGTTCCTGGTCACCAAGGGGGGCCCCCTCACCCGGGGGGTCGCATTCTTTTTGCACCCCCCGGCGGCCCCGCTATAAAACACGACATGGCTTTCACGGAAGCGCGCTGGTAGTGGGCAAGGACAGCTCAGCCGTCTCGCTCTTCGGCAAGGCTGCTCTGTACTCGCTCCAGCCAGTCCGAGAGCACCAGGGCCTCGTCGGGGGTGAGCTTGATCGTGATGTCGCTTTTCTCCGTGACCGGAATCCAATTAGTCGCGCTTGGGCCAGGTCGGGCCCTGGTCGGTCCAGATGACGCCCTTGTTGCGGCACAGGCAGAAGGGGTGGCCGATCGGGTCGGTGTAGACCTGCCAGCCGTAGCCGTTGGGGCCGATGAAGTCCTGCCTCAGCGTCGCGCCGAGGTCGAGGACGCGGAGCTGCTCGGACTTGATCTCGTCCACTTCGAAGTCGAGGTGGAACTGCTTGGGGTGCTCGCTGTCGGGCCACTGCGGAGCGCGATAGTCGTCCACCCGGATGAATGCCAGCTCGATCTCGCCGAACTTGATGCCAGCCCAGTCCTCGGAGCTGCCTTCCTTGATCGGACGGCCCGTCACTTCGGAGTAGAAAGCCGCCAGCTTCATCGTGTCCGGGCAGTCGATAATGAAATCGGTGAGTCGTAGCATCCCGCGATCTTGCCACAAGCTCATACCCGACTTCGAGACAGGCCAGTGGCGATCTCGATAGAGAGAGAAGCGCCGGTAGAGGGGGCCTGGGTTCCGAGGGCGGTGTGGATCCGCGCGAATCGTCGGCTCAGCTCGGCGGCTGTTGCCAGGTAGAGCTCTTTGGGGTCGAGGGCGGTTGTGGGCGGGGCGAGGGACACCGCCTCCAGCACGCACTTCCGTAGCCCGCCACCCTCACCATCAGCCCACTCGACATCAACCACACTCAGATCCATCGCCACCCCCGGCTCCGCGTACCTGCCGAAACGGCCGTGACAGGTACAGCGAGAACCAGACCAGGAAAATGAGATCAACCCCCATGTACGGGGCAACGTCTCCGCTCAGCACGCGGCGCAATGAGAATCCGACACCACGAACGAGAAGCGGTGAGAATCCGACAGCTGCAATGCGACAGGACACCTCGGCTCACACGGGCAGCGGCTCCCTAGGCGATTCTTGGTGACATCTGTAGCTGCTGTCCTGTCTCGATGGATCTGAGCCAGGGGCGTGGGCCTGTCCGTCTCACGCGCGGACATGGCGGCCTTCCTCCTGGCCCAGATTTCGGACGGCACCTACGTGCGTAGCGCTCCTGCGATCAGCAACTGAAGCTTCGGGTGCCGTGGCTGACTCGATGGTGTGCGCGATCATGCGGATTTGGTGGATGAACCGCGGCTTGGCGGTGGTGCGGAGGGAGCTTTCGTTGGGGGGCCGTCGGACGAACTCCGCATGGAAGGCCCGGAAGTCCTCGTCGGTGCCGGAGAGTGCCAGGCTGCGCCAGCGCGGGGCTGCGTAGAACACCATGGCTTTGACGCTCTCGGGACAGATCGCCGCGTAGCGCTTGGGATCCCATGGCCCGACGGAGCGGACGGAGCGGACGGAGCGGGGCTGGAGCCGGGCGAGCCGCCGCGTGAGGTCGCTGATCCGGCAGCCGTGCTGCAGGAGGGTGGTCCAGAAACGGGACGTCTGTTCGTAGCAGACGTTGACCACGTCGGGGCCGGTCCACCGTCCCGTCATCGTGGATGACCACGACGTCCAGCGGCGTGGAGTCGATCTCCATCACCTCGCCGGGCCGGGCTGCCGTCAGCTGCCCGAACATCCGCTTCGGCTGCTTGCCCGGCGAACGGCGGGTGCGGGCCGAACCGAACAGATGCTGCCCGGTCGAGACTGCCTCCAGCAGACGGTGGAACGCCGCCCTCGACGGCATCCGGACCGCTGGGTCGTCGCCCTCGGGAGTTCTGGAACGACGACTGGCCGGAGTGGGAGTCTCTCGACTACGTCGCCATGGAGGCGTATGGACTACTCACCCGCGCGGATGACGACTGCGGCGACGCATTCTATGAAGCCGTCGAAGCCGAGGAAGGCGCTGTAGGCGGCAATCGAGGGCCGCGCGGCGAGCAGTGGGACGTGCGATGCGAAGACGAGGCGATGCGCAAACTGCCGGGACTGAGCGCGCTGTTTCCCCTCCGGCCACTGGCCCGGTAGGCGCGAAAGCGCGAGGGATCAGGCCGAGGCTTCGGGGGTGTCGACAGACAGGCGATGCCACGCGTGGCCGCAACCGTCGGAGCAGAAGCGCTCTCGTCGGCGTTCGTCGGCGACGGCCGGCACCGCGATCAGTAGCCGGAATGACTTGAGGCGCTCGTCGTGCGGGGTGAGACTGGCGATCTTTCCGAGTTGCTGGTCGATCCGCCCTCGTGTGATCAGAACTGCCGGTGTGTGCGTGGCGCGAAGTCCGGCGCGTCGGATACTTTCCGGGCCGTCCTCGGCGGTGGCGCGGGCCTGAATGCAGAAATGTGACAGGAGGCGCAGGGTGTTGGACTGCTCTTCAGCGGAGAGGCTCTCGAACCACTCGATGCCCTGTGACATCGGCCGAAGCTCCTGGGCGAGCTCGTTGAGAGTGATGTACGGATCAGCCATTCGCGCGCCCCCGTTGCGCTCGGATCGCCGTTGTCCATGGTGATGCGATGTGGAAAGCCCCGAACCCGCCCTCACCGCTTCGGATCTGCACGTGGTGATGTGCTGTGCGATGTGCACCTTTACCTGTACGCCGTGCTGAGCTGCGCTGTTGATGGGGAGTCGAACCCCGCGTTGCTCTTCACGCGCCAGGAGTGGGCTGGAAAACCGCCGGCCCTCGGTGTGTGCACGCCTCCGAAGCTGCTACCTGCTCCACATCGTCCCCGCTGCTGGACTACTCAGTCCAGCAGATCCGCCTCCCAGTTCGTACGCTGGATCCGTATATCGACCTCGCGGATCTCCCGCGCGAGAACATCCGCCTGACCGCGCAGTTCCGCCACCGGAAGCGCGGAGAGCATCATCAGCTCGGACCGAAGCTGTCGGCCGTATCCCCGCTCGCCGCTACCCGCCGCCGCGTCCGCCGCCGCGGTGACCACGGAGTGACGCAACCGCAGGACATCCCGGCGTGCGAGGGCGTCGGTGAGCGTGCCGTCCGAACCCATCTCCACGGTGGCATTGGTCCGGTTGATCCGTCGGATCAACGATTCCAGAGCGCTCAGCACCTCACCGGCCTCAGCCAGCAACTGGGCGGCGTCCTCGGCGGGCGTCTCCCCCTCCTGGTACCGCGCACTGCTGACGACGCGCGCTCGCAACTGTTCTACACGGCGCGTCGCTTCCGCACGTTCTGCCAGTGCCTCAGCAAGCTTCACTGTCTCCACCTCCCCCTCCATGAGCTCGCACGAGTATACGAGTGCGAACCAGCTCATACGCACTTGGATTTTGATCCACAGGGGCTCTGACCAGCCACTGGAACGAGAACGGACAGCCGCTCAGGGCGCTACGCAAAGAGAACCCGACAGTGCGAACGAGAATGAGTGGGAATCCGCCGGTTTCAGCGAGGCGGGACAACAGGCTGGCCAGCTTCGCCAGGGCTCCGCCAAGTCGTTCGCCAGAAGCGCTGGGATTCGCCACATCTACTGAGAACGGACACCGACTATCGCGAGCAGTCACACCCCGTTCGAGTGGTTCGGAACACTTTTGCAAGCGCCTGCTTGCAAAAGTTAGCGACGAGGGTCCACCATCGAGGCATGGCATCACTCAACGTCGGCAACCTCGGCGAGTACCTCCGCGAGCAGCGGCGTACCGCGCAGCTGTCGCTGCGGCAGCTCGCCGATGCCGCCGGGGTGTCCAATCCCTATCTCAGCCAGATCGAGCGCGGGCTGCGCAAGCCCAGTGCCGAGGTGCTGCAGCAGGTCGCCAAGGCGCTGCGGATCTCCGCCGAGACCCTTTACGTACGGGCCGGGATCCTGGACGAGCGGGAGCGGGACGAGCTGGAGACGAGGGCGGTCATTCTGGCCGATCCGTCGATCAACGAGCGGCAGAAGAGCGTGCTGCTGCAGATCTACGACTCCTTCCGCAAGGAGAACGGGTTCGAGGACGGGCCCGGGACGGACGAGGGGAGTGCGTCCGGTGCGGACGCGCCCTTCAATGCCGACGGCGGTGCTGCCGATACATCTTCAAAGCCTTCGAAACCCTCACACTGACTCCGATGATCCGGGAGGACCACAGTCATGGCCATCACCGATGACCTGCGTAAGACCCTCACCGACCCGACCCCCCTCTACTTCGCCGCCGGTACGGCCGATCTCGCCGTGGAGCAGGCGCGCAAGGTCCCGGCGCTGATCGAGCAGCTGCGGGCCGAGGCGCCGGAGCGCATCGAGGCCGTGCGCAACACCGACCCCAAGGCCGTGCAGGACAAGGTGGCCGCACAGGCCAAGGAGGCGCAGGCCGGCGTGCAGGCCCGGGTCGCCGAGGTGATCGGCGCCTTCGACACCGATCTGAAGAAGCTGGGCGAGAGCGCCCAGGACCTTGCGCTGCGCGGCGTGGGTGTGGCCGCGGAGTACGCGGTCAGGGCCCGGGAGACGTACGAGAAGGTCGCCGAGCGCGGCGAGCAGACCGTGCGGACGTGGCGCGGTGAGACCGCCGAGGAGATCGTCGAGATCGCCGTCGTCGTCGAGCCGCGCAAGGAGTCCGAGCCCGGGGCGAAGGCCGCGCCGAAGCCGGCGGCCAAGCCCGCTCCCGCCGCCAAGCCCGCTCCCGCCGCCAGGCAGGCGCCCGCCGCGAAGCCCGCGCCCGCCGCCAAGAGCGTCAAGGCCGAGGCCAAGCCGTCGCCGGCCACGGTCAAGCCGTCGCCCGCCGCCGCCAAGAAGGCGCCCGCGCGCAAGCCCGCCGCCAAGAAGACCACGCCGCCCACCGCCAAGTAACGCGATGGCCGGCAGGTGTGCCGGGGTCGACGGGCGGGCACCTTTCGGGGTGTCCCGGCCGTTGTCCCGGTACCTTGGCCGCGAGGGCTCACTCACTCATTAGGCGGTGCACATCATGTTGCTCGAAGGCTTCAACTCAATCCTCGGGCTGATCTTCACGGGCATGCTCATCCTCGCCGCGGTCGCCTTCATCATGGCCGCACTGGCCCGCGAGGACGCCTACCGTGCCGCGGACAAGCAGAAGAAGTCCTTCTGGCTGATCATTCTCGGCATCGCGGTGGTGGTGAACCTCTGGGTGCCCATGCTCTTCATCCAGCTCGCCGGGCTGGTCGCGACCATCGTGTTCTTCGTGGACGTACGGCCCGCCCTCAAGGCCGTGTCCGGCGGCAGCAACCGCCGCGGCGGTTCCAGCAGCGACGGGCCGTACGGGCCCTACAACGGCGGGCGTTGAGCACCTGCGGGTGACACCTGTCCGGGGCGGGGGCGCGGGATGCTCCGGCCCCGGTCGCCGCTCGGCGCACGGCGGCGCACGACCTCCTGGTCGCGGTCGAGCAGCAGGACCGCGACGTCGTCGGTGAGTTCGCCGCCGTTCAGCTCGCGCGCGTGGGTGACCGCCGCATCCAGCAGCTCCTCGCCGGCCAGGCCCTCGGCCAGCTGCCGGTTGATCATCGCGACCATCCCGTCCTGTCCGAGGCGCTGTGTGCCCTTGCCGATCCGGCCCTCGATCAGTCCGTCCGTGTACATCATCAGGCTCCAGGAGCCGCCCAGTTCCACCTGCCTGCGCGGCCACCGGGCGCGCGGCAGCAGGCCGAGCGCAGGCCCGCCGTCCTCGTACGGAAGCAGATGCGCAGCCCGCCCGTGGCGGGCGATCAGCGGTGCGGGGTGGCCCGCCAGGCAGAGGCCCGCGCGGCGGCCGTCGGGGGCGATGTCCACCGTGCAGAGGGTCGCGAAGATCTCCTCGCTCTCCCGTTCGTGCTCCAGGACCTGCTGGAGTGTGGAGAGCAGCTCGTCGCCGCAGAGCCCGGCCAGGGTCAACGCCCGCCACGCGATGCGCAGTTCCACACCGAGCGCCGCCTCGTCCGGGCCGTGGCCGCAGACATCGCCGATCATCGCGTGGACCGTGCCGTCGGGCGTACGCACCGTGTCGTAGAAGTCCCCGCCGAGCAGCGCGCGGCTGCGGCCGGGGCGGTAGCGGGCGGCGAAGTGCAGATCGGAGCCGTCGAGCAGCGGCGTGGGCAGCAGACCGCGTTCCAGGCGGGCGTTCTCCTGGGCCCGCAGCCGGGACTCGGTGAGCTGGTGCTGCGCGGCGTCGGCGCGCTTGCGCTCGACGGCGTAGCGGATGGCGCGGCTGAGCAGCCTGCCGTCGAGCTCGTCCCGGAAGAGGTAGTCCTGCGCCCCCACCCGTACCGCCTCGGCGGCCAGCTCGGCGTCGTCCTGCGCCGTGAGCGCGAGTACGGCGTGCCGGGGCGCGATCCGCAGGACGTGTTTGAGGGTGGCAAGACCGTCCGCCTCCCCGCCCTCGGCGGTACGCGCCTCGCTGCCGGACGGCAGAGCCAGGTCCAGCAGGATGCAGTCCACGTCGTCGGTGAGGAGCCGGCCCGCCTCGGTCAGGTTGCGGGCGGTACGGATCCGGACCCGGGCGCCGGCCACGGCCGGGAGTTCCGGGACGGTGAAGGTGCCCGCGGGGTCGTCCCCGATCACCAGAAGGGTGAGGTCGGTGCCATGGCTGGCCTCCGCAGCGGGAACGGCACGTTGCTGCGGTACGGGTACGGGCATCGAAATCGGGTTTCCTTCCCTCCCCCCGAGGGCGCGGCGGAGCGACGATCGACGACCCGCCAGACGGGGACGATAGCGGTACGGGGTGCGGGAACGGAATGGCGCTCGGTGCGTGGCGGCCGTTCCGGTCGGGGCCTTAAGCCGCGGAAGGCCGCAGATCCGGCGGCATATGCCGGGTGCGTGGCCGTTTTCGGCGCATGACAAAGGTCACGTGCGACGGCGGCCTCGGGTGGCGCGGGTCACCGCCGGGGGCGCGGGCGGCCCGCGGCCCCGGCGGACGGGGCCGCGGCGACGGGGTGGAGAGTGCGGCGAACGGCGGCCAAAGCCGTGCGGCGCCCGGCCTCCGCCCGCTCCGGGGACAGCCTTAAGGGTCCCTTGAGGTTCTCTTAAGGAGGGCCTACAGGAGCGGTCGGGGCGCCCCTGCCGGACCGGCCGACGGAGCGCAGGTCAGGGTGCCGGCGCCGGACCGGCCGACGGAGCGCGGGTCGGGCTCCGGTGTGGAAGCCGCTCCCGGCGCGCCGTCACTTGTCCGGGCGTACGACTCCGAGGATCTCCATCGAGCCCGCCCCCGCGAGCGTGACGTTGCGGCCGGGGCGCGGGGCGTGCACGATCGCGCCGTCGCCGATGTACATACCGACGTGCGTGGCGTCGTCGAAGTAGATGATCAGGTCGCCGGGGCGCATGTCCTTGACGGCGATGTGCGGCAGTTGGCGCCACTGCTCCTGCGAGGTGCGCGGGATCGGCGTCCCGGCCGCCGCCCACGCCTGCGACGTCAGCCCGGAGCAGTCGTACGACTTGGGGCCCTCGGCGCCCCATACATACGGCTTGCCGATCTGTGAGGTCGCGAAGGCCACCGCCTTCTTGCCGCTCGGACTCGCCTCGCGGTTGATCTCCTTGAGCGCGCCCGAACCGAGCCACGCCGTCTGCGACTTGTACTCCGCCTGCTGCTCCAGCTGGAGGAGCCGGGCCTTCTCCTTCTTCTCCAGCCGGGACTCCAGCTTCTTCGCCGCCGCGATCTGTGCGTTGATCTTCTTCTTGGCCTTGGCCTGCTTGACGCGACTGGCTTCCAGCTTCGTCCAGTTGGTGCTCGCGTCCTGGGTGTACGTCTTCAGGTCCTCCTGGGTCCTGTTCAGTTCGCCCAGGACACCCTTGGCGGCCTGCTGGCCCTGGCGGGCCCGGCTGACGCCGTCGAGGAAGAGCTTCGGGTCGCCGCTGAGCATCAGCTGGGCGCCCGGCGGCAGTCCGGCGTTGCGGTACTGCTCGCGGGCCTGGGCGCCCGCCCTGCTCTTGAGGTCGGCGATCTTCGCCTGGCCCTCGACTATGGCCTGCGCCAGCTTGACGATCTCGCCCGACTGCTTCTTCGCGCGCTCGGCGGCGAGGTTGTACGCGTCGGTGGCCGACCCGGCCTTGCGGTACAGGGCGTCGATCTCCTTGCGCACCTCTTCGAGGCTCTTCTTCCCCGGCTGCTCCGGTGCGGGGGAGGGTGGTGCCGGTGCGGCGAAGGCCTGGACCGGCGCGGTCAGTACGGCCAGCGCGCAGACCAGCGTGATGGCAGCGGCGGCACTGTGGCGTCGGTTCACGAGCTCCCCCTCCGGACAGATCCGAACAGATCTGATTTACCGTCAGTAACTTATGGCACCGACGAGATCGTGCCATGCCGTACCGAAAAGCAACAGAGGCAGACACATCTGCGGCGCCTTCCCGGCGCCTTCCGGCCGGTGGCCGGCGCCTCGGACGTGTCCCCCCGTACCGCTCCCCGTCTTCTGGGACGAACGATGCCCGGCCGATGTTCCCGGGAGAGGGAAGTTCCTGGGGAATTCGTCCCTGTTCTTGGCGTGTTGGGCTACCCCTTGGGCCTCAGCGCCGCCCAGTTCACCGTGACTTCACCCTGGCGCCAGCGGCCCGCCCCGTCCGTCAGCGGCCAGGTGTCCGACAGTGCGCGTACCGCCGTGATCCAGCGCTGCCGGGCGCCCAGCGAGGCGTACGGCGCCGCGGCGGCCCAGGCCCGGTCGAAGTCGCGCAGGAAGGCGTGGACGGGCTCGCCGGGAACGTTGCGGTGGATGAGCGCCTTGGGCAGCCGCTCCGCGAGGTCGGACGGCCGGTCCAGCGAGCCGAGCCGGGTCGCGAAGGTGACCGTGCGCGGCCCATCGGGGCCCAGCGCCACCCAGACATGGCGCCGCCCGATCTCGTCACAGGTGCCCTCCACCAGCAGCCCGCCCGGCGCCAGCCGCTCGCAGAGCCGCTGCCAGACCGCGGCGACCTCGCCCTCGTCGTACTGGCGCAGCACGTTCGCCGCCCGGATCAGCGCCGGCCGTTCGGGCAGCGGGATCTCGAAGCCGCCGTGCCGGAAGGTGAGGCCCTCGCGCTCGTACGGCTTCGCCGCGGCGACCCGCTCCGGGGAGATCTCGATGCCGACCACCGCCGTGCGCGGCTCGGCGGTCCGCAGCCGTTGCAGCAGCTCGACCGCGGTCCAGGGGGCGGCGCCGTACCCGAGGTCGACCGCGACGGGGGCGTCGGCGCGGCGCAGGGCGGGGCCGTGGGCGGCGGCGATCCAGCGGTCCATGCGGCGCAGCCGGTTCGGGTTGGTGGTCCCGCGGGTCGCGGTGCCGATCGGACGCATGGCACAGAGCGTAACGAGCGGCGTGGGGCGGATGGCGCAGTGGAGTCGCGGCGACGCGCCGGACACGTACCGTAATGATTTGGCAAAGCGGAAATGAAAGGAGGGATTCCGCTGTTCCAGCCCTTCGAAGGGACCGTGTGCCCCTTCGGTGCCATGCCCTGAACGAGTCGGTACCAGTGCCCTGAACGAGGAGGACCGGACGACGTGAGCCAGTACGTCACTCGGCTCGGCAGCAGCCGCGCACCGCGTCTCAGGTTCCCCGCCGGATTCTCCGGCTCCTTCGCGGGCGGCCATCGCAAGCCCCGCCGGATCGCGATGCTCTCCGTGCACACCTCCCCGCTGCACCAGCCGGGGACGGGCGACGCGGGCGGCATGAACGTCTACATCGTGGAGCTGGCCAAACGCCTCGCCGCGATCGACATCGAGGTCGAGATCTTCACCCGCTCCACCACCGGCGGGCTGCCGCCCGAGGTCGAGCTGTCGCCCGGCGTGCTGGTCCGCCATGTCGACGCGGGCCCGTACGAGGGACTGGCCAAGGAGGAGCTGCCCGCCCAGCTCTGCGCCTTCACGCACGGCGTGATGCAGGCGTGGGCCGGCCAGCGCCCCGGCTACTACGACCTGGTGCACTCCCACTACTGGCTCTCCGGCCATGTCGGCTGGCTGGCCGCCCAGCGCTGGGGCGTCCCGCTCGTCCACGCCATGCACACCATGGCGAAGGTCAAGAACGCCGCGCTCGCCGAGGGCGACACCCCCGAACCCGCCGCCCGGGTCATCGGCGAGACCCAGATCGTCAGCGCGGCCGACCGGCTGATCGCGAACACCGCGGAGGAGGCGGACGAGCTCGTCCGCTTCTACGAGGCCGATCCCGGAGCCGTGGCCGTCGTCCACCCGGGCGTCAACCTGGACCGCTTCCGCCCGGCCGACGGCCGGGCCGCGGCACGGGCCAGGCTGGGGCTCCCGCAGGACGCCCTGATCCCGCTCTTCGCCGGCCGCATCCAGCCGCTGAAGGCCCCGGACGTACTGCTGCGCGCCGTCGCCGTCCTGCTGGACCGTGATCCCTCGCTGCGCTCGCGCATCGTCGTACCGGTCGTCGGCGGCCCCAGCGGCAGCGGGCTCGCCAAGCCCGAGGGGCTGCACAAGCTGGCCGCCCGGCTCGGGGTCGCGGACGTCGTACGGTTCCACCCGCCGGTCGGACAGGACCAGCTCGCCGACTGGTTCCGCGCCGCGTCCGTGCTGGTCATGCCCTCGTACAGCGAGTCCTTCGGCCTGGTCGCCATAGAGGCCCAGGCGGCCGGCACCCCGGTCGTCGCGGCGGCGGTGGGCGGTCTGCCGGTGGCCGTACGGGACGGGGTCAGCGGCTTCCTGATCCCCGGGCACGATCCGCAGGCCTACGCGGAGGCGCTGGAGCGCTTCGCGGACGCGCCGGAGCTGGTCGCCCGGATGGGTGGCGCGGCAGCCGCGCACGCCCAGCGGTTCGGCTGGGACACGGCCGCGGCGGCGACGGCTGACGTGTACACGGACGCGATGCAGGACCACCGGCGGCGGGCGCGGTCGAGCCAGGTGTGAGGCGGTGCCACCGTCCGGTGTGAGGCGGGTACCGCCGCCAGGTGTGAGGCGGTGCCACCGTCCGGTGTGCGCGGCCCGGTCGGCGGATGTGGGGCGCGGGCCGCCGGCGGATGTGGTGCCGGGCCCGGGGCGACGTACGCTCGGACCATGGCTGATGCACCCGAGGAAGCGGCAATCACGCAGGTCACGCAGGTGGCGCAGGTCATCGAGGCGACGTTCGACGACGCCGGGCTCGACTGGGAGAACCCGGAGCCCGGGAGTTACGTCGTCCAGCTGCCCGGCACCCGCAAGCTCTCCACCACCTGCTCGCTGCTCGTCGGCAAGCACTCGCTCTCCCTCAACGCCTTCGTCATCCGGCATCCGGACGAGAACGACGCGGCCGTGCACCGCTGGCTGCTGGAGCGCAACCTCCGCCTCTTCGGCGTGAGTTACGCGATCGACTCGCTCGGGGACATCTACCTCGTCGGCAAGCTGCCGCTCTCCGTGGTCACACCGCAGGAGCTGGACCGGCTGCTCGGCGTGGTCCTGGAGACCGCCGACGGTGCCTTCAACCCCCTGCTGGAGCTCGGTTTCGCGAGCGCGATCCGCAAGGAGTACGAGTGGCGGGTGTCGCGCGGCGAGTCCACGCGGAACCTGGACGCGTTCACACATCTGACCCAGCGCCCGGACAACTGACCGTATTTGTCCGCTAGTTACCCGCCTGAGTACTCCCCGGTGCGCTGACGACGTACAGGTTGGGCGGGTCGGCTCCGCGGTTCAACTCCCTGCCCGCAGCGCGGACTCCACCGCACTGAGGGCCGCTTCCAGCCGTGGCGCGACGGCGTCCCACGTCCTCTCCAGCTCCTCCCCGCTCGTCCCGCGGGGCACGGTCTCCACCAGCATGATCAGGTAGAGGTACGAGCGGTAGAGCGCCAGCCGCAGCCGCAGCGAGTCACCGAACTCCACCGGCCCGCCGGGCGCCGAATCCCCGTATCCGCCCAGGAAGCCCCTGTCCTCCTCGATGTCCCCGAAGAGGGCGAGTGAGACGAAGTCGGCGGCCGGGTCGCCCCAGAACATCCGCTCCCCGTCGACGATCCCGCCGATCCGCCGGGCGCCCGGCTCTCCCGTGACCAGGATGTTGCCCTGCCACAGGTCGAAGTGGACGAGGGCGGGGCGCGTGACCTCGTCCAGTACGAACGAGGCGGAGCCGAGCAGTCCCCGTATGTCCGCGACCGTACGGGGCAGTCGCGCCGCATACGTCCGGGCGTCGTCCAGCACGGCACCGGTCATCGCCGTGAACGCCTGCCGCCAGGTGGGCGCCAACGGGCCGAGGGCGCCGGACGGATAGCCGAACCCGCCCGGCGCCGGAACGGTGTGCAGCAGGCCGACGATCCGCCCGAGCCCGGCGCGCAGCCGCTGCTCCTCGCCGTCGGCCATCGCGCCGGCGAGCTCGTGCCAGGGCTGCCCGGGACACGCGGTCATCACCACGTACGCGCCCTCCGGGGCGGCCGGGTCGAGACCGCTGTGCACGACGCGTGGGACCGAGGTCTCCCCGTGGAGCGCGGCCGCCGAGGCGTAGAAGGTGACCTCGTTGACCAACAGGTCACGCTCGTAGCCGAGATGGGCGCCTGCCTGGGCGGCCGGCGGTATCTTCACCACCCACTCCCGGCCGTCGGTGAGCCCGACCCGGGTGACGGCGTTGTAGGTCCCGCCGGTGAGCGGCTGGTGCGAGGCGATCAGCTCCGGTGGCACACCCACGGAACCGAGCACGGCGGACAGGGCGGTATCGACAGGCATCGGGGTCCCTTCGAGCGGCCACTCCGGGATGTGCGATGCCCGGCCGGAGCCGAATGCCCAGCTCAGAACGTTCTCGGAGTGATCACGACGTCGTCACGATCAGAGCCGATGCCCGGTTTGACGGATTGCCAAACCACGGACGCCTCTTACAGTTGGCGCACCCCCATGAACCCCACGGTCCCCCACCGGCCGCGCCGAACCCGGCGACGGCTGCTCTCGTGCGGGCGGAACAACCCGATACAGAAGGACGGGCCATGCGACCCACTGCCATACGCCGGACCGCTGTTGCCGCCACCGTGATGTCCCTGGCCCTGCTCACAGCGGCCTGCGGTTCGGACGGGACGGACAAGGGCAACGGCAAAGCGGCGGACTCCGCCTCCGCCAAGCCCTCGGACCAGCCGGCCGCGAAGGCACTGACGGCGGCCGAGCTGGAGAAGGCTTCGCTGGCCCAGGGCGACGTCAAGGGCCACAAGATATCCAAGGCAGGCCCCGCCGACCTCGTGTCCGCCAAGGATGTGACGGCGGACAAGGCGGCTTGCGACGTTTTCGGCGACACCCTGATGGGCGCCAAGGCCGGTACGCCCACGGCCTCCACCCAGCGCAAGGTGGTCAGCGAGCCGAAGAAGGGTGCCGGCGACGACACCGCCGACCCCGAGGAGGCGTTCAAGGCGGCCTTCGACATCACGACGACGCTGACCACGCTCGCCTCGTACGAGGGCAAGGGCGCCGAGGAGACGCTGGCGACGCTGCGTACCTCCGCGACCGACTGCGCGTCCGGCTTCACGCTCAAGGCGGCCGGGACGAAGCAGAAGATCGTCAAGATCACCGAGGAGCAGGTCAAGGGCGGCGAGGACGCCGCCGCCTGGACGGTGACGGTCGAATCGGACGGCGACAAGAGCGAGATGAAGCTGGCGCAGATCCGCCAGGGCTCCACGCTCGCCTCGTTCAGCTCGCTCAACCTGGCCTCGGCCGGCGGGGGCGGCGGCTTCGAGCTGCCGACCGCGGTGATCGACGCACAGGCCGCCAAACTGGCCTGAGGCACCGGGTTGTCGGGTTTGGGGTTACTGAGCCGAGGGGTGGCCGGGCCAGGCCGGTCAGGGCAGCGGCACGAGCCGTACGACGGTGACGGTGAGCACCGACCCGGAGACGTAATAGAGCACGATCGCCCCGGCGACCGTCGCCTCGCGGCGATCGTGCTCACCCTTCACGGCGGAGGACCCGTGCCGGTACGGGTGGCGCCCGAGCGTCCCCGCCATCTCGTCCCGGAAGGTTTCACCGTCCCGCATCTTGGCCAGAGTGTCGTCGGCAGGCGGCGCATAGGAGATCCGGAAGCTCAAGCGACGTTCCGCCTCTCGGCCTCGTCGCGCGCCAGCCGGTCCAGGATCCGTTCCGCTTCCGGATCGGGTACGGCCTCCAGCATCCAGTGGCGCATCACGGCCTGGATGTCGTCAACCCCGGCCTCGTTGATGGCACGGTCGAACTCCTCGCGTCTCGCCTCGGGCAGGACGGCGCGGATGGCCGGGATGCTGTTGGGCACCTCGACCTCGGCACCACCGACAAAGGTCTTCAGGGGCTCACCCATGGCTGCTCTCCCGATCTCCCCGCATGCGCCACAGGGTACGACGACGGGTACGGGGCGTCACCTCGGGGCGTGCCACCGCCGTGGCTCGGCGGTCGGTGCGGCCCCGCCAGGCGGTCGCCTCGGCCGGCATCGGTTTCAACAGGGTTGCCCTCGAAAGGTATTGGTCACCGAGAGACCCTGGGGCGCGACGCAAGCAAGGCGCGCCGTTCGCGGCGCGTGTGGGCGCGAGTCACCAAGGCCCACGGCGTCAGTTCCCTGCGCATCGCGGTAAGGCAGTGTTGGAGCTCGGGCTCTATGTCATACGGGTAGTGCGCACTGCGGGGGACTTCCGCGTCGGCACTCAGCGGAGCCAGGGACCAGGCATGCGCCCGGTAGGGCCCACCTTGTCTGCGAGTCCGGGCGAACAGAGAGTCGAAGGCGTCCCCGACCACGGGGGATTCGAGTCGGAGCAGTGACCGGTGGTAGTCGATTCGCCCGAAGATCGCGCTCTGGTCCCGGGTCAGTTCGGACCGGGTCCCCTCGCCGCTGTCCGGGCGGTAGCGAATCCGATACGGGAGCTCCCGATACTCCGTCATCGTCTGGAGAGCCTCGGCATACATCCTGGTCTTCCGCTCACGGCGGTTGATGTGCTGCGTCCCCCAGTACCCGGCAAGCGCGGCCAGGATGGCGCCGACTCCAGTGATGAGCGTGATCTTCGCGGACGTGTCCACAAGCCCCTCCCTCGCCCCATGAGGCACTTCCTCGCGGAACAAGGATCATCACGAAACGCTGTCGCGTCGAGGCGGTTCCGGTTCCGGTTCCCCGACGAATTCCCGCGACTCCGGGGCGCCTGCCTCGCGAGGCGTTGAGGGCCCAGGACGCAGGCCGGCCCCCCACCGACGCCGTATGCGCAGGTGGGGGGCCGGCCGCTTCGGCTGTTACTTCTTGCCCTGGTTCTTCACGGCCTCGATCGCGGCCTTCGCCGCGTCCGGGTCGAGGTACGTGCCGCCCGGCTTCAACGGGCGGAAGTTCTCGTCCAGTTCGTAGGCGAGCGGGATGCCCGTCGGGATGTTCAGGCCCGCGATGTCGGCGTCGGAGACGCCGTCGAGGTGCTTGACCAGCGCGCGCAGGCTGTTGCCGTGGGCGGCGACCAGGACCGTGCGGCCGGCGAGGAGGTCCGGGACGATGCCGTCGTACCAGTACGGCAGCATGCGGACGACGACGTCCTTGAGGCACTCGGTGCGCGGGCGCAGCTCCGGGGGGATCGTCGCGTAGCGCGCGTCGTCGCTCTGCGAGTACTCGGCGCCGTCGGCGAGCTCCGGGGGCGGGGTGTCGTACGAGCGGCGCCAGAGCATGAACTGCTCCTCGCCGAACTCGGCGAGTGTCTGCGCCTTGTCCTTGCCCTGGAGGGCGCCGTAGTGGCGCTCGTTCAGCCGCCAGGAGCGGTGCACGGGGATCCAGTGGCGGTCGGCCGCCTCCAGCGAGAGCTGGGCGGTGCGGATCGCGCGCTTCTGGAGCGAGGTGTGCACGACGTCGGGAAGCAGGCCGGCCTCCGTGAGCAGCTCACCGCCGCGGACCGCCTCCTTCTCGCCCTTCTGGGTCAGGTTGACGTCCACCCAGCCGGTGAACTGATTTGTCGCGTTCCATTCGCTCTCGCCGTGGCGGAGGAGGATCAGCTTGTACGGTGCGTCGGCCATGGGTCCGAGCCTAATCGAACCCGTGCGGGCCGCGCGCGCCCGGCCACAGGGCGGACAGCGGGACGGGGCGGGGAGCGGGGCGGCTCCGATTGACGCCGGGCGTCAATTGAGTGGCAGGACGGAATCCGTGGTTCGTAATATTCGGATCGGCGGCTGGCCTCTTACCGCCGTCATCCGTTCACGTCCTTTCCGGGGGGAACCCGTATGTCTGTCGCCGGTCTCGGACGGGTCACCCGTGAAACCGTCTCCGGGCTCCCCAGGGAGTTCTGGTGGCTGTGGACCAGCACCCTGGTCAACCGGCTCGGGGCGTTCGTCGCCACCTTCATGGCCCTGTACCTGACCCTGGACCGGGGCTACTCCGCCTCGTACGCCGGTCTGGTCGCCGCCCTGCACGGGCTCGGCGGGGTCGTCTCCTCGCTCGGGGCCGGGGTGATGACGGACCGGTTCGGGCGGCGGCCCACGATGCTCGTCGCGCAGGTCTCGACCGCCGTCTCGGTGGCGGTGCTCGGCTTCATGGTCCAGCCGTTGGCCATCGCCGCCGTCGCCTTCGTGGTCGGCATGGCCAGCAACGCCTCGCGTCCCGCCGTGCAGGCGATGATCGCCGACATCGTGCGGCCCGAGGACCGGGTGCGGGCCTTCTCGCTCAACTACTGGGCCATCAACCTGGGGTTCGCGGTCTCGTCGGCCGGGGCCGGGTTCGTCGCCGAGTACAGCTATCTCGCGGGCTTCGTCGGCGAGGCGGCGATGACCCTGGTCTGCGCGGTGGTCGTCTTCATGAAGGTGCCGGAGTCCCGGCCGGGGAAGGCCGCGTCCACCGTCCCGAATGCCTCCGCCGCGTCGCGCAAGGACGACGGCGTGCGGCTCGGCACGGTGCTGCGCGACGGGCGGTTCATGGGGGTCGTCGGGCTGTCGTTCGTGATCGCCCTGATCTTCCAGCAGGGGTATGTGGGGCTGCCGGTGGCGATGGGGACGGACGGGTTCAGCAGCTCGGACTTCGGCACGGCCATCGCCGTCAACGGCGTCCTGATCGTGGTGCTCCAGATCCCGGTCACCCGCTTCATCCAGAGCCGCGACCCGCGCCGTCTGCTCATCGTGTCGTCGGTGCTTGCGGGGTACGGGTTCGGGCTGACCGCGTTCGCCGGGTCGGTCGCCGTCTACGCGCTGACGATCTGCGTGTGGACGGTCGGCGAGATGGTCAACGCACCCGTGCAGAACGGCCTGGTCGTCCAGCTCTCCCCGGCCCACGGCCGGGGCCGCTACCAGGGCGTGTACTCGCTCTCATGGGCGGCCGCCGCGCTCGTCGCCCCGCTGATGTCCGGAGTGGTGATCGACCGCTTCGGGGCGGAGTGGCTGTGGGGGATGTGCGCGGTCCTGGGCACCGTCGCGGCCCTCGGCTACCGGCTGCTGATGCGGAACCTGCCGCAGTCGGGCGGGACGCCGGTTGTGACGGTGGAGAGCGGTTCCGTAGCCATGGAAGCGGAAGGGGAAGCGGGAACGGACGCGGGAACGGACGCGGACGCCGAGGCCGGTGCGGGCGCCCGTGCCGGGCGGGGGCCCGCCGTGGAGCGGACGGTCTGAGCCGGGGCCCGTACGCCTGCGCCGTATGCCTGCGCCTGGGTGCCCTGCGCCGTACGCCTGCGCCTGGGTGCCCCGCGCGGAGATCTCCGCGCGGGGCACCACCCGTCGCTCCGTGCCCGTCAGCCGGAGCAGCCGCCGCACTGGCACGGGGCCCCGGACTGGCAGCCGCACCCGCAGCCCGAGCCGCAGCCGCAGGCGCCCAGGACGGCTCCGTGCGCCACTTCGGCGGCTGTCTCCTGCTGGGGTTCGGTCGTGGGGGAATCGGCCATGGTTCCTCCTCAAGGCGTACGACAGGGCCGTACGCCCGTACCGGGCCCACGACCGGGGCGTACGGACAAGTCGTGCCGCCCCACCCCATTGCATGCCCACCCGGGCAGGCGCATCAACGGCGCACACGCGCAGGAACGCATGTGCGAGACGGTGCGCGGTCGTGCGCCCCGTCCCGTCCCGGAGGGCCTACGCGCCCTCGGCAGGTGCCGGCCGGCTCAGGCGCCCTCGACCGGGGCCGGCTGCTGGATCTCGTCCGCGTGCTCGCCGGTCACCAGGTAGACGACCCGCTTGGCGACCGAGACGGCGTGGTCGGCGAAGCGCTCGTAGTAGCGGCCGAGCAGCGTCACGTCCACGGCCGTCTCGATGCCGTGCTTCCAGCGGTCGTCCATCAGGTGCTGGAACAGCGTGCGGTGCAGCAGGTCCATCTCGTCGTCGTCCTGCTCCAGCTGGAGCGCCAGATCGACGTCCTTGGTGATGATCACCTCGGCGGCCTTGGCCATCAGGCGCTGTGCCAGCTGTCCCATCTCCAGGATGGTGGCGTGCAGGTCGTGCGGCACCGCCGACTGCGGGAAGCGCAGCCGGGCCAGCTTGGCTACGTGCTGGGCGAGGTCGCCCGAGCGCTCCAGGTCGGCGCTCATCCGCAGCGAGGTGACCACGATCCGCAGATCGGTCGCCACCGGCTGCTGGCGCGCCAGCAGGGCGATGGCCCTGGCCTCCAGGTCGTGCTGGAGGTCGTCGACCTTCTGGTCCGCGGCGATCACGGTCTCCGCGAGCTTGAGATCGGCGTCGAGCATGGACGTCGTCGCCCGGCCGATCGCCGACCCGACGAGCCGGGCCATCTCGACCAGGCCCTCGCCGATCGAGTCGAGTTCCTCGTGGTACGCGTCACGCATGGGATGTCCCTCTCCAGTCCTTAACCGAGGCCGGGGCCAGCTCTGAACCCCACGTTGCCACCGTGACGGCCGTACGCGTCGGGATCCGACCGGCCAAGTGAACCGGCGCTTGCCCCTCGGTGAACTCTGGGCGACGAGTGTTCGAGTAGGCACTCGGATGGCTGGGAGAGTGTCTGCCGGGCCGCATAACCTGGAGCCATGGACGTGAACGCGGCGGTCGCCGCAGCTGCAGCGATGGCCGGGCTGTGCACCGGCGTGATCGCGATGCTGGCGTTCCGCTGGAGCGAGCGCGACCAGAAGAAGCCGACGCGTACCTCGATGCGGCCCGACAGCAATACCCCGCTGCCCCCCGGGGTCGACACGGTCCTGTCCGTGCTCAGCTCCTCCGCGGTCGTGCTCGACGAGAGCGACAGCGTCGTCAAGGCCAGCTCCGCCGCGTATGCGCTGGGACTGGTCAGGGGCGGGCGGCTCGCTGTCGAACCGATGCTGAACATGGCCAGGGACACCCGCCGTGACGGCGAGATACGCCAGGTGGAACTGGACCTCCCGCGCCGCGGTACGGGCCGGGGCGAGGCCCTCGCGGTCTCCGCCCGGGTCGCCCCGCTGGGCTCCCGGCTGGTCCTGCTGCTGGTCGAGGACCTCACCGAGGCCCGCCGCATCGAAGCGGTGCGGCGCGACTTCGTCGCCAACGTCAGCCACGAGCTGAAGACCCCGACCGGTGCGCTGTCGCTGCTCTCGGAGGCCGTCATGGACGCCTCCGACGATCCGGAGGCGGTGGAGCGGTTCGCGGGCCGGATGCAGATCGAGGCGACCCGGCTCACCAACCTCGTGCAGGAGCTCATCGACCTCTCCCGGGTGCAGAACGACGACCCGCTGGAGGACGCCGAGCCGGTCCGGGTGGACGAGCTGGTCGCCGAGGCCATCGACCGCTGCCGGCAGCAGGCCGGCTCCAAACAGATCACCATGGCCGCGGGCGGCACCACCGAGCTCCGCATCTGGGGCAACCGCGGCCAGCTCGCCGCCGCTCTCGGCAACCTCGTCGAGAACGCCGTCAACTACAGCCCCGCCCGCACCCGCGTGGGCATCGCCGTCCGCCGGGTGGCCGTATCCGGCGGGGACGAGATCGAGATAGCCGTGACCGACCAGGGCTTCGGCATCTCGGAGAAGGACCGCGAGCGGGTCTTCGAACGGTTCTACCGCGTCGACCCGGCCCGCTCACGGGCCACCGGTGGCACCGGCCTCGGCCTCGCCATCGTCAAGCATGTGGCCGCCTCGCACGGCGGGGAGGTCACCGTCTGGAGCTCCGAGGGACAGGGCTCCACCTTCACCCTGCGGCTGCCCGAAGCGGGCGCCGTACGGGAACGGGACCGCAAACCCGGCGGACCGCTCATCGTCAACGGAGACGAGGGGCCGTACCCGGCCGCCGCACCGGACACTCCTGATTCATTCCCTGCCCCGGAGGCCCTTCCGTGACCCGAGTGCTTGTCGTCGAGGATGAGGAATCCTTCAGCGACGTCCTGTCGTACATGCTCCGCAAGGAAGGCTTCGAGGTCGCCATCGCGGCCACGGGTCCCGACGGCCTGGACGAGTTCGAGCGCAACGGCGCCGACCTCGTGCTGCTCGACCTGATGCTGCCCGGGCTGCCCGGCACCGAGGTCTGCCGGCAGCTGCGCAGCAAGTCCAACGTCCCCGTGATCATGGTCACGGCCAAGGACAGCGAGATCGACAAGGTCGTCGGCCTGGAAATAGGAGCCGACGACTATGTGACCAAGCCGTTCTCCTCGCGTGAGCTCGTCGCCCGCATCCGCGCGGTGCTGCGCCGCCGCGGGGAGCCGGAGGAGGTCACGCCGGCCGCTCTGGAGGCGGGCCCGGTCCGGATGGACGTGGACCGCCACGTCGTCACGGTCTCCGGCGGCAAGGTCGACCTGCCGCTGAAGGAGTTCGACCTGCTGGAGATGCTGCTGCGCAACGCGGGCCGGGTGCTGACCCGGATGCAGCTGATCGACCGGGTCTGGGGCGCCGACTACGTGGGCGACACCAAGACGCTCGACGTCCACGTCAAGCGGCTGCGCGCCAAGATCGAGCCCGACCCGGGGGCACCGCGCTTCCTCGTGACGGTGCGCGGTCTCGGGTACAAGTTCGAGCCGTAAACCGGCCCGCTGCCCCCTGAGGGGCGATACGTACGGCTTGAGGCGCCTCCCGGACCGGGAGGCGCCTCAAGCCGTACGTGCGTGTGCGTGCGTTGTGCGCGTGCCGGGAGGTGCCGTCAGTTGTTCGGCTGGGCCGAGTCGGACGCCGCGTCGGTCGGGGTGGTGGCCGGGTCGCTCTCCGAGGCCGGACCGGACGGGGTGGTGCCGGCGGTCTCGGACGCGGAGCCGGTCGGAGTGGCCCCGGACGAGTCCGACGCCGATGCCGATGTGGCCGGCTTCGGCGGCTTCGGGAGGGAGCTGGGGCCGAAGCCCTCGAAGTAGCTGCCTGCCGGGACGACGGTGGCGCCCAGCGGGATGTCGCCGGACTCGCTGAACTTGAAGACCAGGTTCTGCACGTTGCCGGCCTGCGTGGCCTCGGAGCCGTTCTCGATCACTGCCGCGGCGTTGTTCTTGCCGCCGAGGATGACATGGCCGCCGGCCGGGACGACGACCGGTCCCGAGCCCTTGGCGGCGTGCAGCTGCACGGGCGCGCTGCTGCCGGCCAGGGCGATGGCGTCGAGGGTCTCGGCCTTGGTGCCGTTGTTGAACAGCGTGGCGGTCACGACGGCAGGACCCTTGGCGTCGCGGTCCGGCTGGGTGACCACATTGGCGTTCTGGATCTTGACGGTGCCGACCGAGGTGGCGGCGTTGTCGGGCCTGACCTCGAGTGTCTGCGCGTTCTTGCCCGCACCACACGCGGAGAGCGCGGCGATCGAGAACACGATGGCAGTGGCGGCGAGAGCGCCGTGTCGAAGGCTGCGGCTCACGGCGGCGGCATCTCCTTGAACGAGCGGACTTACGGACGGGTCGGGCGAGCGGTGTCGAAGCCGCCCCAAGGGTGTTTCAGCGTCAGGTTACCGAGCCGTCCTCCCCGCCCCGCACCCGACCCGCCCCCGGGCGCCCCGGGGATCGCGGCGGTGCCCGGCGGCCGGTGATTCGCGAGCCGTTCACATAACAGGCTTGATCAATTCCGCCGGACGTTCGGCCTGCGCTTCCTGCGGATGTTCCACCGCCTTGGCGTGAACCGGCGCATTCATTGCACATAATCTTCGCGACGGCCGAACGTTGATCAATTTCATTGGGCATCGGCACTTACCGCCGTACGGGTGATCGATCCCCGAACGGAGTACGGAAAGTTCACCATCCTGAACCCGGCAAACCGGGACGTTAGGTCTCTTCCGAGAGGCTTCCGGCAGGTGTAACGTCCGCGTTTCTCCTCGCCCGCACAGCCGCTCCGACCTGCGAATACCCTCTCCGACGAACCTTCCGCAGCACGTACGTGTCGCAGTTGTCAAGCCCCGAGATATGCCCTGACCTGCGAAAACGCCATTCAGGAGAAGCCGTTCTCGTGTTACTCTGGATAGCCACGGAAGGGGTACCTGTCACATGACGTTCAAGGTTGGCGACACCGTGGTCTATCCCCATCACGGGGCCGCGCTGATCGAGGCTATCGAAACTCGCCAGATCAAAGGCGTGGACAAGACCTACTTGGTGCTCAAGGTCGCTCAGGGCGACTTGACGGTGCGTGTACCGGCGGACAATGCGGAGTTCGTGGGTGTGCGCGACGTAGTCGGGCAGGAAGGGCTGGACCGGGTCTTCGAGGTGCTGCGCGCGCCGTATGCCGAAGAGCCGACGAACTGGTCCCGGCGTTACAAGGCAAATCTCGAGAAGCTCGCCTCCGGCGATGTCATCAAGGTCGCGGAAGTAGTTCGTGACCTGTGGCGTCGTGAGCGCGAGCGCGGTCTCTCCGCAGGTGAGAAGCGCATGCTCGCCAAGGCTCGCCAGATCCTGGTGAGTGAGCTCGCTCTCGCGGAGAACACCAACGAGGACAAGGCCGAGGCTCTGCTCGACGAGGTCCTCGCGTCCTGAAACCGGATCACACCGGTCGTAAGGCGTAAATATTGTGCCGCGGTGCCCGCTGACCAGCCGTATGAACGGCGCGTCGTCGGGCGCTGCGGCATGTCCGGACTGCGGTATGTCCGGACATGGATTCCGCCGGACATGGATTCCGTGTGCCCGACTGCGGTTTTCGGGCACGCGGAGACCGGCACTATTCCGGATTCCGGGCACCGGGACGCCGACGGGCGTGGCCCGAGGATCCCGGATGCTGTTCTCGATGCGCCGACGCGTTGGCCTCGTCGACGATCCCCCGGTACTTTGCTCGCGATCTTGTGAACGACGTGTCAGGCCGATCCGAGCGGCCGGGGCGGTCCCTGGCTCGCCCGGGGTCACGGAAAGGGTCCCGGTCGAGTCATGGCGTAGCGCCCGGCTCGATTGAGGCCATACCCACGTCGGCCGTGAAGACAAACATGCCGATGCTTCGGAGTGCAACCGATGTCTGATCAATCGCGTCCTTACCGCACCGCCGCCGTGATCCCCGCGGCCGGCCGCGGCGTACGGCTCGGTCCCGGCGCCCCCAAGGCGCTCCGCTCGCTCGGCGGGACCCCCATGCTCATCCACGCGGTACGGGCCATGGCAGCCTCCCGCCTGGTGTCGCTCGTGGTGGTCGTCGCACCGCCGGACGGCGCGCCCGAGGTCCGGATTCTGCTCGACGAGCACTCCCTGCCCGAGCGCACCGAATTCCTCGTCGTGCCCGGTGGCGACACCCGCCAGGAGTCGGTGAAGCTCGGCCTGGACGCGCTGCCCGCCGACATCGGTGCCGTGCTCGTCCACGACGCGGCCCGGCCGCTGGTGCCCGTCGACACGGTGGACGCCGTGGTCGAGGCGGTACGGGACGGGGCGCCCGCCGTCGTCCCGGCGCTGCCGCTCGCCGACACCGTCAAGGAGGTCGAGCCGGGTGCGCCGGGGGAGCCCGAACCGGTGCTCTCCACCCCGGAACGGTCGCGGCTGCGGGCCGTGCAGACCCCGCAGGGCTTCGACCGCGACATGCTGGTGCGCGCCCATGAGCGGGTCGCCGTCAGTGGTGAGGGTGCGACCGACGACGCGGGTCTGGTCGAGCAGCTCGGGGCGCCCGTCGTGGTCGTCCCCGGGCACGAAGAGGCATTCAAGGTGACCCGCCCGCTGGACCTGGTCCTGGCCGAGGCGGTTCTCGCACGCAGGAGGGTCAACGATGGCTTCTGAGGTTTCCGGCCGGCCCGGGGGAGCCGGACAGCCGGGGGGTTCGGGTGTTCCCGGGGAACGCCCCGCACCGGTGATCCCGCTCGTGGGGATCGGCACCGACATCCACGCCTTCGAGGAGGGCCGCGAGCTGTGGTGCGCGGGTCTCCTCTGGGAGGGGGAGGGCCCCGGGCTCGCCGGGCACTCCGACGCCGACGTCGTCGCGCACGCCGCGTGCAACGCGCTGTTCTCGGCCGCCGGGCTCGGCGACCTCGGGCAGCACTTCGGCACCGGACGCCCCGAGTGGTCCGGCGCGGCAGGCGTCACGCTGCTGACCGAGGCCGCCCGGATCGTACGGTCCGAGGGCTTCGAGATCGGCAATGTCGCCGTCCAGGTCGTCGGCGTACGGCCGAAGATCGGCAAGCGGCGCGACGAGGCGCAGAAGGTTCTGTCCGCCGCCGTGGGGGCGCCCGTCTCGCTCTCCGCCGCCACCTCCGACGGACTCGGCTTCACCGGTCGCGCCGAAGGCATCGCCGGGATCGCCACCGCGCTGGTCTACCGCACCTCCTGACCTGCGCGGGGCGTGGTGGCCGGGCCCGGCGGAGTGCCGGGCCCGCGGCCTTGTTGCACATAGGTTGCACGTACCCTGGTACGGCAATGATGTGACGCAAGGGGCGGAGGAACTCCGGGATGAGTGCGACGACGATGGTGCCGGTACGGGCCGACGCCGACGGATACGTCCTGCGGACCGCCGCTCCCGGAGACGTCGGCGGGGCGCGGGCCGTCATGCTCGACACCGTCTACCGCGACCTCGGGTCCGGTTACGTGCCGCGCTGGCACGCCGACATCATCGACCCCGAGGCCGCCTATCTGCGCCCCGCGCGCTGCACCCTGCTGGTGGCCGAGCGCGACGGCGAGATCGTCGCCACGGGCGCCGTCCGCGATCGCGGCCCGCAGTCGCCCCCCAACCCGCAGTGGGTCGCCGACCGCTTCCCGTCCGGCTCCACCGCCCAGCTGTGCCGGATCTACGTACGGCCGGAGCACCGCAGGCACGGGCTGGCGCGCAGGATCGTGCGCGAGCTCTGCGACTTCGTCGTACGGGCCGGCGGCTACGAGTCGGTCTATCTGCACACCGACCCCGCGGTGCCGGGCGCCGAGCCGTTCTGGCGCTCGCTCGCGCAGGAGGTGTGCGACGAGCGCGCGCTGCCGGGCGGCGGGCAGGGGATCGTCCACTTCGAGCTCTCGGTGCCCGGAGCGGCGGATGCCTCCCGTGTGCCCGGATCCGGCGTGCACACCCGCTGTTAAGTGACAATCGTTTTCATATATGGTCGTTGCCATGCCTCCGTCCCGACGCCGTCGTGCCGCGCTGCCGCTGACCGCGGCCGCCCTCCTCGTCCCGCTCGCCACCGCCTGCTCCGGCGGCGGCACGCAGGGCGCGGGAGACGGCGGACAACGGCTCCGGGTCGTCATGGCCTTCCCGCCCGCCCAGGCGATGTCCCCCTACGGCGACGACGCCGTGACCCTCAGCCGGCTCGCGGTCATCGAGGGCCTCACCACCCTCGACCGCAACGGCGCCGCGAAGCCCGCCCTGGCCGCGTCCTGGAAGCGCGACAACGCGAAGACCTGGACCTTCACCCTGCGCAAGGCGTCCTTCCAGGACGGCACGAAGGTCGACCCGGCCGCCGTCGTACGGTCGTTGAACGCCGCCGAGAAGGCCTCGCCCAAGCCCCGCGTCCTGTCCGACACCGGCATCACGGCGACCGCCCGGGGCGCCGGCGCCGTACGCGTCGTCACCGACGAGGCCGACCCGCTGCTGCCCCAGCGCCTCGCCAACCCCTCGCTCACCGTCCTGTCCGCCGCCGCGTACCGGGGCGAGCGGGTGAACCCCGCCGGACACGCCACCGGCCCCTTCACCCTCTCCGCGGTCAAGGGCACCGTCAGCGCGACCCTCCAGCGCAACGACAGCTACTGGGGCGACAAGGCCGAGGCACCCGGCGTCGACGTGACCTTCGCCGCCGACGGCACCGCCCGGGCCAACGCCCTGCGCACCGGATCGGTCGACGTCGCCGAGTACGTACCGGTCTCCCAGACCTCCCTCCTCGGCGACGGACTCGTGCACGCCTTCTCCTCCGCCCGCACCAACGGCCTCTCCCTCAACACCGCGCACGGCGTCTTCGCCGACCCCGCGATGCGCGCCGCGGCCCGGGAGGCCATCGACTCCAAGGCCCTCGTCAAGGCCGTCTACGAAGGCCGCGCCGACACCGCGCAGGGCCTCCTCGGCCCCGGCGTCCCGTGGGCCGCCGCCGACCGCACCGCCCCCGTCGGCCGGGCGAAGGCCGCGGACCGCGCACAGGTCGCGCAGACGAAGCAGATCGTGCTGGCCACCTACACCAACCGGCCCGAACTGCCCGAGGCCGCCACCGTCGTCCAGCAGCAGCTGCAGAAGCGCGGGTTCACCGTCAAGCAGGTCGTCCGCGACTACGCGCAGCTGGAGGCCGACGCCCTCGCCGGCACGTACGACGCCTTCATCCAGGCCCGCAACCCCCTCCTGGACACCGCCGACCCCGCCTCCTACCTCGCCTCCGACTTCACCTGCGACGGCAGCTTCAACATCTCCCAGCTGTGCGACAAGCGCGTCGACGCCGCCGTGAACAAGGCGGCCTCCCTCACCGGCACCGACGCCCGCCACCGCGCCGCGATGACCGCCGAGGCCGACATCCTCGGCACCGACGCCCTCGTACCGCTGCTCCATGAACGCTTCGTCCAGGGCTACGACGACAAGCGCGTCCACGGAGTCGCGCTCGACCCGATGGAACGCACCCTCATCACCGCCGACACCCGCGTCGGGTGACCGGGTGAAGTACCTCGCCGGACGGTTCGCCGCGCTCCTCGCGGTCGTCGCCGTCATCGGGCTGCTGCCCCGGCTGACCCGCAACGACCCCGCCCTCACGATCCTGCGGGCCCGGTACGCCGACCGGCCGCCCACCCCCGAGACCCTCGACGCCATCCGCGCCGGCACCGGCCTGGACGGCGGCCCGCTCCACCTCCTCGGCGACTGGCTCGGCGGACTGCCGCGCGGCGACCTCGGCACCTCCTGGGTCTCCGGCCGGCCCGTCGCCCCCGACGCGGTGTCCGCCCTCGGCGTCTCCCTCACCCTCATGGGCATCTCGCTCGCCGTCGCCCTCCTCCTCGCCGCCGCCCTCGCCGCGGGCACCCTGCGCCGCGGGGCGCGGCGCCGCATCGTCACGGTCCGCGCGGGCGTCGGCGCGGCCGTACTCGCGGCCCTCCCCGAATTCCTGCTGGCCGCCGTCCTGGCCGCGGTCGTCGCCGTCCGGCTCGGCTGGCTCCCGGCCCTCGGCTGGGGCACACCCGAACAGACGGTGCTGCCCGCCCTCGCCATGGGCATCCCGGCCGGCGCCCTCCTCGGCAGGCTGCTGGACGACGCGATGCCCGCCGCGTTCGCCGAGCCCTGGGCACGCGCCGCCACCGCGGGCGGACTGCCCGGACACCGCATCGCCCGCCACGCCCTGCGCCGCACCCTGCCCGGACTGCTGCCCCAGCTCGGGCTGATCGTCGTCGGGCTCACCGGCGGAGCCGTCGCCGTCGAAACCCTCTTCGCGATCCCGGGCCTCGGCCACGCCGCCTTGGCCGCCGCACTCGCCCAGGACCTCCCCGTCCTCCAGGCCTGCGTGCTGATCCTGCTGCTCCTCGGCGTCGCCGCCGGTCTGGCCGCCCGGCTCGCCTCCCGCACCCTGCTCGGCCCCGCTCTGCACGACGGTGCCCTGCCCGCACTCGTGCCGCCCGCCCTGCCCGCCCGTCGGCTGCTGACCGCCGCCGCCGTGCTGCTGACCGCGCTCTTCGCCGCCGTCACGATCGCCGGACTCCTGCGCGACCCGCTCCACATCGACGCCGCGGCCCGCCTCGCCGGACCCTCGGCCGGCCACCCCTTCGGCACCGACTCCCTCGGCCGCGACATTCTCGCCCGCCTCGGACACGGAGCCGCCCGCACCGTCCTCACCGCCGTCGCGGTGTCCGCGGCCACCCTGCTGATCGGCCTCGCCCTCGGAGCCGTACGCGCCGGAGCACTCACCGAGACCGCCAACGCGCTGCCCGCGATCCTCACCGGGCTCGTCGTCGCCGGGCTCGCCGGACCCGGCCCCTGGAGCGCCGCCGCAGCCGTCACCGCCGTCGCCTGGGCACCACTGGCCGCACAGACCAGCGCCCTGTACGTGCAGGAGCGCGCCGCCCCGCACATCGCCGCCGCCCGCGCCCTGGGCGCCGGACGCGCACACCTGCTGCGCCGGCACGTCCTGCCCGGCGTCCTGCCGCCCGTCGTCCGCCACGCCGTGCTGCGCATCCCCGCCATCGCCCTGGCCCTCGCCTCGCTCGGCTTCCTCGGCCTCGGCACCGCGCCCCCCGCACCGGAATGGGGCCGGATGCTCTCCGAGAACCTCCCCTACGCGGAACGCGCCCCCTGGGCCGTACTCGCCCCCGCCGCCGCCCTCGCCGCCCTGGGCGCGACGGCGGTCCTCGCGGCCGCTGCGGTACGGGGCGCGCGCCGCGGCAAGGGCGCCGCGTGAGCCCCGCCGCGTCCCCGACCGGGCCGGTCACCGCCCCGGACGGCTACCTCCGCCTCCTCACCACCACCCAGTTCGCGTTCAACACCGGCTTCTACGCCGTCCTGCCCTACCTCGCCGCCCACCTCGGCACCGGACTCGGCATGGCCGGCTGGCTCGTCGGCCTCGTCCTCGGGCTCCGTACGTTCAGCCAGCAGGGCCTCTTCGTCATCGGCGGCGCACTCACCGACCGGTACGGGCCCCGCCCCGTCGTCCTCACCGGCTGCGTCCTGCGCATCGCCGGATTCGGCTGGCTCGCCTTCGCCGGATCCACCGCGACCGTCATCGGTGCCGTCCTGCTGACCGGACTCGCCGCCGCGCTCTTCTCGCCCGCCGTCGAGTCCGAGACCGCCCGCGAGGCCGTCCGGCACGAGAAGGAGACCGGCACCCCGCGCGCCCAGGTGCTCGCCCGGTTCTCCGCCGCCGGACAGGCCGGGGCGTTCATCGGACCGCTCATCGGATCGGGCCTCCTGCTCCTGGGCGGCGGCTTCCGGGCCGCGTCCCTCGCCGGCGTCCTGGTCTTCGTCGCCGTCCTCGCCGGACACGCCCGCCTGATGCCGCACCGGGCGCCCGTGACCCGTACGGCCCAGTCGCGCGGAGCCGTTCGCGAGGTCTTCGGCAACCGCCCGTTCCTGCTGCTCTGCCTCACGTACAGCAGCTACCTCCTCGCGTACAACCAGCTCTACCTGTCGCTCCCCGCCGAGGTGCAGCGCGCCACCGGCTCGCAGGCGGCGCTCGGCTCGCTGTTCGCCCTCTCCTCGCTGCTGGTCGTCTGCGCGCAGCTGCCCCTGACCCGCTGGGCCGCCCACCGCCTCGTCCCGCGCACCGCTCTCGTCACCGGGCTCGCGCTCGTCGCCGCCGGATTCGCCGCAGTGCCCCTGGCCCCCGGCGGGCCGGCCGGGCTGGGGCCCGCGGCCGTGCTCGTCGTCCTGCTCACCCTCGGACAGATGCTGCTGGTGCCGGCCGCCCGCGGCCTCGTGCCGGATCTCGTCCACGACCGGCAGCTCGGACTGGCCACCGGCGCGCTGTCCTCGGTCTCCGGCCTCGCGGTACTCGCCGGCAGCGCCGCCACCGGCGCCCTGCTCGGCGCCCCCGCGCCCGTCCGGTGGGCGGTGCTCGCCGCCGTCCCGCTCGCGGGCGCCGCCCTCGCACTGACCCTTCCGGCGGGCGCGGCCGGGAAGCGGGCACAAGAGCCGGTGATCGGGGTAGAAGTAGAGGAATCAGCAGCCCGCTCAGGAGGACGTACGTCATGACCGCCGCACTCCCCGCAGGACTCAAGGCGCTTCTGGACACCCCGGTCTTCGTCACCGTGGCCACCGTCCAGCCCGACGGCAGCCCCCAGCTGTCCCCGGTCTGGGTGAAACGGGACGGCGACGACGTGCTCATCTCGACGACGGCCGGCCGCCGCAAGGAACGGAACATCGCCCGCGACCCCCGCGTCTCCGTCGTCGTCCAGCCCTTCGACGCCCCGTACACCTACGCCGAGATCCGCGGCACCGCCACCCTCACCACCGAGGGCGGCCAGGAACTCATCGACGAGCTGTCCCTGAAGTACACCGGCAAGAAGTACGCCGATTTCAACGCCGGCTCCGGTGACGACGACGAGCGCGTGGTCGTCCGGATCACCCCCAGGAAGGTCGTCGGAGGCGTCTGAGCCCTCCCGGGCGGGTCACGGATCACGGCCGGGCGACCTGAGCCGTAACAACTGTCGTCGCATTCCCCCAAGGCGTGGCGGGGCACTGGTGCGCGCCGTCTACCCTTGAGGCGTGACTATTCGCCTGTACGACACCAGCGCCCGGCAGATCCGTGACTTCGTCCCGCTCGCAGCGGGCTGTGTCTCGATCTACCTCTGTGGCGCTACTGTCCAGGCCGCCCCGCACATCGGGCACATCAGGTCCGGACTGAACTTCGACATCATGCGCCGCTGGTTCGAGCACCGCGGCTACGACGTGACGTTCGTCCGGAACGTCACCGACATCGACGACAAGATCATCAAGAAGTCGGCCGAACAGGGCCGCCCGTGGTGGGCCATCGGCTACGAGAACGAGCGTGCGTTCAACGCGGGCTACGACGCGCTCGGCTGCCTCCCGGTCACCTACGAGCCCCGCGCCACCGGCCACATCACCGAGATGATCGAGATGATGCGGGGCCTCATCGAGCGGGGCCACGCCTACGCCGCCGACGGCAACGTCTACTTCGACGTGCGCTCGTTCCCCGGCTACCTGGAGCTCTCCAACCAGGGCCTGGACGACCTGCGCCAGCCCTCGGGCGAGGGCGAGACCGGCAAGCGCGACCAGCGTGACTTCGCCATGTGGAAGGCGTCCAAGCCCGGCGAGCCCAGCTGGGAGACCCCGTGGGGCCGCGGCCGTCCCGGCTGGCACCTGGAGTGCTCCGCGATGGCGCACAAGTACCTCGGCACCGCCTTCGACATCCACGGCGGCGGCATCGACCTGATCTTCCCGCACCACGAGAACGAGATCGCCCAGGCCAAGGGCTTCGGCGACGCGTTCGCGAAGTACTGGGTGCACAACGGCTGGGTCACCATGTCCGGCGAGAAGATGTCGAAGTCGCTCGGCAACTCCGTGCTCGTCAGCGACATGGTGAAGACCTGGCGCCCGATCGTGCTGCGCTACTACCTCGGCACCCCGCACTACCGGTCGATGATCGAGTACAGCGAGGAGGCCCTGCGCGAGGCGGAGTCCGCGTTCGCGCGCATCGAGGGCTTCGTCCAGCGCGTCACCGAGAAGGCCGGCGAGACCGTCGCGCCGGCCACCGAGGTGCCGCCCGCATTCGCCGAGGCGATGGACGACGACATGGGTGTCCCGCAGGCCCTCGCGATCGTCCACACCACCGTCCGGCAGGGCAATTCCGCCCTCGCCGCCGACGACAAGGAAGCCGCGGTCGCCCGCCTCGCCGAGGTCCGTGCCATGCTCGGGGTACTCGGCCTCGACCCGCTCGACGACCACTGGGCCGGCGAGAGCGACCGCGGCGACGACCTCCACGGCGTCGTCGACACCCTCGTACGGCTCGTCCTCGACCAGCGTCAGTCGGCGCGCGAGCGCAAGGACTGGACAGCAGCCGACGCCATCCGCGATCAGCTCAACCAGTCCGGGCTCGTCATCGAGGACAGCCCCGCCGGACCACGGTGGACACTCGGCCCGCGCCAGTAGTCCTCCCAAGTGCCGCCCGGCTCGCCGGGCGGCACACTTTCACTTATACGTACGCACGTCTGAAGCAACGAAACAGGTAGGTCATGGCCGGGAACAGCCAGCGCAGGAACCGCCGCACGTCCAACAAGAAGGGCATGCAGGTCGGCAGCGGTGGACAGCGTCGCCGTGGCCTCGAAGGCAGGGGCCCGACGCCGCCCGCCGAGGACCGTAAGAAGCACAAGAAGAACCGGATGGCGACGGCCAAGGCCAAGCAGGCCGCCAGCCGCCGCCCGGCTCCCCGGCGCGGCGGCGTCAAGGGAACCTCCGAGATGGTCGTCGGCCGCAACCCGGTCTTCGAGGCGCTGCGCGACGGCGTCCCCGCCACCACCCTGTACGTCCAGCAGTACATCGACAACGACGAGCGGGTCCGCGAGGCCCTCCAGCTCGCCGGCGAGCGCGGCAACATCAACCTGATGGAGGCCCCGCGCCCCGAGCTCGACCGGATGACGAACGGCCTGAACCACCAGGGCCTCGTCCTCCAGGTCCCGCCGTACGAGTACGCCGACCCGCAGGACCTCACCGCGGCCGCGTACGACAACGGCGAGGACCCGCTGATCGTCGCCCTCGACGGCGTCACCGACCCGCGCAACCTCGGCGCGATCGTCCGCTCCGTCTCCGCGTTCGGCGGCCATGGCGTGGTCGTGCCCGAGCGCCGCGCCGCCGGCATGACCGCCGGAGCGTGGAAGTCCTCCGCAGGCACCGCCGCCCGCACGCCGGTCTCCCGCGTCACCAATCTGACCCGGGCGCTGGAGGCCTACAAGAAGGAAGGCATCGCGATCGTCGGCCTGGCCGCCGACGGTGAGCACACCGTCGAGGACCTGGAGGCGCTCGGCGGTCCCGTCGTCGTCGTCATCGGCAGCGAGGGCAAGGGCCTCGGCCGGCTCGTCGGCGAAACCTGTGACTACCGGGTCCGCATCTCGATGCCCGGCGGCGCCGAGTCCCTGAACGCCGGTGTCGCGGCCGGCATCGTGATGTACGAGGTCGCCCGCCGCCGCGCCTGATCCACCGACGGTCCTGCGGCCCCGCGGCGGCCCCGCAGGACCACCCGCACGGGCGGCGGCCGACAGGGGACACCCTCGTCGTCCGCCGCCGCCGCGCGTCCCGCCCGGGGGCGCGCCGGGCCGCACGTACGCCCCACCGCGCCCCGCCACCACCGGTTGACGGGCCTCGGACACTTCGACACCGTCAAGGCAGTGTCCTAAACACACATCACTCGGTTAGATGAGTGTGGACACCAGAACGCCTCGGTTCGACGAACAACCCGCCCTGAGCATGGCCAAGGTGGACTGCGACCCTGCGCAGGTCATCGTCAACCACGCCAGCTTCCGGGTACAGCTCGCACCCGGCCAGCGCGCACGGCTGCGCGGTGTGACCCCCGCCGCCGCGCCCAGGATCCCCGCCATGAGCGGCTCCGGAGCGGGGCGCGGCCGGCGCGCCCCCGTCGTGTGGAGCGGCAGGTCCGCCCCCGGCGACCCCGGCGCCACCGGACTGCTCCAGGCCGTACGGAACTCCACCGCGGGCCGGCCGGGCGGCACGGGCAGCCCCGACACCGCGTACGACCCCTACGAGCCGTACGCCTCGTACGAACTCGAAGGCGGACGCGGCGGGGCCGGCACCCAGGTCATCCCGCGCCTCGAAGAGACCCAGCCCAACCCCGTCGTCGGCGGGCCCCGGCCCGGCGGGCCGCTGCTGCCGCCCATGCGGCAGGCCGTCGGCGCCTACGACCCCGTCGAAACCGGTCCCGGCCGGGACGGATACGCCGCCGACGGCTACGACGGGGACGAGGACGACGCGTTCGACGTCACCGGCGACCGCGAACGCCGGCGGGACGCCGACACGGTCCGGCACGCGTACTACCCCGGCCGCCGGATGAACCTCGGCGTCGTGCTGCTGCCGATGCGGGTCTTCCTCGGCTTCATCTCCGTCTACGCCGGCATGGGCAAGCTCTGCGACCCCGTCTACTTCGACGGCGGCGACCGCGGCTCCATGGTCAAGTGGCTGACCTCGCTGCACCCCTGGGCGCTGGCCGGGCCGCTGCGCGACTTCGCGCTCTCCCACCCCGTCGGCGCCGGACTCACCATCGCCTTCCTCCAGGTGGTCGTCGGTGTCCTCACCGTCCTCGGCCTCTGGCAGCGCGTCGCCGCCTCCGTCGGCGCCCTCCTGTCGGCCGCCCTTCTCGTCACCGTCAGCTGGCGGACCGTCGCCGTGTACGACGCGCCGGACATCATCTACCTCGCCGCCTGGAGCCCGCTGATCATCGCGGGTGCCCCCGTCTACTCCGTCGACGGACGCCTCGCCGGTGAGGCCTGGCGCAAGCTCGGCCCCCGCTCCGAGATCTGGGACCTCCGCCGGCGCGTGCTGCGCCGCGGCGGTGTCGTCGCCTCGGTCGTCGTCGGGCTCACCCTGCTCATCGGCTCCATGCTCGGCGGCGCCGTCCGCTCCTCCACGGTCGTCACCGTCCCCGGACCGAACGGCGTCCCGACCAACCAGCTCCCCGGCTCCCCGCTCCCCGGGGAGACCCGCAAGGGCAAGGCCTCCCACACCCCCGCCGGTCAGCAGCCCTCCCCGTCCCGCAGCACCGCCCCGAACACCCCGTCCGCCAAGGCCTCCGCGCCCGCCACGGACGCGGCCCGGGAATCGGGCCGGGCAACGGCGGGCAGCAGCCAGCCCAGCCAGACCCAGGGCACCGGCCAGCAGCCCCCGCAGCAGACCACCCCCCAGCAGCCCCCGACCACCAGCTCGGGCCCCAGCTCCTCGGGCCCCGCCTCGGGCGGCGGCTCCACGGCAGGCGGCACGGACCCCGGGACGGGTTCGGCCGGCTCCACGGACGGCTCGTCCGGCGGCGGAGGCGGCAAGAACCCCATCGGCGGCCTCCTCGGCTGAGCCGGGACCGGCACTCACACGACGGAGAGGGGGGGGAGGGGGGCGGGGTTCGGGGGGCGCCCCCCCCCCCCGCAG
>NZ_JBHVWF010000003.1:103651-105136 GCF_042882365.1 Streptomyces sp. NPDC058221
CCGGCGCGGTCCTCTGCGTCGCCCGACCACAACCGACTGTTGGGGGGGGTCGTGCTGAGATGATCCGGTGCCCGCCCCTCTCCGTTCTGTTCTGGTCTGTGCGCAGCACGGCTCCCGGCGGGCGGACCCGCCTACTGCCCGTCCAGCTCCTTGGCCGCCTCCGTCAGGTCCTTGGCGGTGTCGATGGCCCGCCAGTACGCCCCGTGCGGCAACGGATAGCCGGCCAGCCTGCGTTCGCGCGCCAGCCTCGGGAACGTCGTCCGCTCGTGGTCGCCCCGGTCCGGCAGCATCGCCGTGAACGCGGGAGAGAACACATACACCCCGGCATTGATCAGATACGGCGACGGCGGCGACTCGATGAAGTCGGTGATATGCCCGAACGCGTCCGTCTCCACCGCACCCCAGGGAATCCGCGGACGGGCCAGCGCCAGTGTCGCGGTCGCATCGCGCTCCGCATGGAACGCGGCCATCTCGCGCAGGGAGAAGCGCGTCCAGATATCGCCGTTGGTGGCATACCAGGGCTGCTCCGGATCGGGCAGCCGGGCCGCGGCGTACTTCAGCCCGCCGCCGCGTCCCAACGGCTCGGACTCCACCACCGTCGTGACGCGCAGCGGCAGCACCGCGACGTCCAGCCACTCCTGCAGCACCTCGGCCAGATGCCCGCACGAGACGACGGCGTCGGTCACGCCCTCGGCGGCCAGCCAGGAAAGCTGATGGCCGATGATCGGAGTCCCGGTTCCAGGGATCTCGACCATCGGCTTGGGGCGGTCATCGGTGTAGGGGCGCAGCCGCGACCCCTGGCCACCGGCCAGGATCACGGCCTGCGTCGGAAACGTATGCATGCCAGGCACGATATGCCGTGCCCGTACCGGGCCGGTCAGCTGAACTGTGCGACCCCCGAGGCGAACGACGTGTCGCAGACCGGACGCGAGAACCGGTGCGCCCGCGTCGGGCCGTACTGCTCGACCGCGGCCTTGCCCAGCGCCTTCGCGATCGACATGCAGTGCCGCGCGAGCGAGGGACGCCCCTCGACGGCGCGCTGGAGATCCGTCAACGCGACAGCGGGGTCCTTCTCCTGGAGCTCCAGGAGAAGCTTGTCGCGCAGGATGTCCTGCGGGGTACGCGCCTT
Source organism: Streptomyces sp. NPDC058221 (assembly GCF_042882365.1). Lineage (NCBI taxonomy): Bacteria > Bacillati > Actinomycetota > Actinomycetes > Kitasatosporales > Streptomycetaceae > Streptomyces > Streptomyces sp. NPDC058221. The sequence continues at coordinate 104,781 of NZ_JBHVWF010000003.1, forward strand.
GGCGCGCTTGGAGACGGTCTGCGCCGACGCGGTGAGCATCTGCGAGTCGGAGCTGCGGGATGCCCACGGCACGGCGCTGACCGCGAGGGTCCCGGACAGGACCATGACGACAGGCAGTACGAGAGCGAGAGTTCGGCCGATGCGGCGCGCGGAGTGGGTCACGCAGTGAGCGTAGCGGGCAGTGATGATTTGGCGACATTACGTCACTCTCGCGAGGGATGGTTCGAGAGTGTTTTTCGAATCCCGTGTTGACGAACGAGAAGGAAATGACCGTTGTGCCGGGGAATTTGGCTACGGCGTCCAAACCCCCGCCGAAACCTCCCGGCCGCCCCGGAACGCGCGTCGGCCCCGCACGG